>JAJZOA010000027.1 GCA_021852225.1 Planctomycetota bacterium | reverse complement strand
AAGGGGGGGGGGCATAGGAAGAGCCATCATCGTCCCGGTACTTTAACCCGGAGCGTTCCGCCACGCATGAAAAAGGCGATATCCATGGATGGGCAAGCTCTGCGCGAGCCAACTCTCCATCGCCAGCCAGACGCGTTACCCTTCAGATAGCGTGCGCAGCGGTGTAAGCAAGTTGGTCGGGCCTTGCACGACAAAAAGGGTAAACTGAAACGCGCTATTACCAGATGTTCGGAGAGGTTTTGAAAAAGGGATGGCGCCTATGACCAGACTAAAAACTACACTTTCACGCCGCAACTTTATTCAGGCGACGGTTGGTGGAATGGCCGTGCCGCTGGTGGCGGGTGTCATGAACCGGACCGATGGCGCGCACAGTGGGGCACGTGGTGAAAAATCGTTCTGGCCGCCGCTGACGAGTCAATGCCGACCCTGGTGTTACAACTGGTGGATGGGGTCCGCTGTGGACGCGGCTGATTTGTCCAGTGAACTGGCTCGCTATAAGGCGGCGGGACTCGGTGGCGTCCATATTATTCCAATTTATGGAGCCCGTGGCTGGGAAAAAAAATACCTTCCCTATTTGAACAAGCAGTGGATGCAAATGCTTCAATATGACCTGACTGAGGCCCATCGCCTGGGCATGGGGGTGGATATGACCACCGGCACAGGATGGAATTTTGGCGGACCGGATATGACAGGCGACTACGCCAGTCTTTACGCACATCCGGTTGTTTTAAATGCGCCGCGGTCGCCAGAGGCCCGCTGGGTCGCGCGCCTGCCGCGCGGGCGTGTGCTCTATGCGAGGGCTTTTGCGGATGACGGCCGACAGGTGGAAGTGCCTGTGCATCTGGTGCGGCCGCATGGAACGATTGCATGGCGACGGCCGGTTGGCAAGTGGAAACTGGTGATACTGGTGGGGCATACGGGCAGTCACGTGAAACGCGCCGCGCCGGGCGGACATGGCATGATGCTCAATACAATTTATGCGCCAGCGATGGCCCATTACCTGAAAAAATTCACGCGGGCATTCGCCGCGCCGCGCGTGAAATTGCCGCGTGCAATGTATCACGATTCTTATGAATATTTCAGCGGCGTGCCACAGGGCTATGGCGAATGGTCGCCAGATTTTTTTGAACAATTTTTGCGTCTGCGCGGCTATCCCCTGGAAGAACATCTTCCGGCGCTGGCTGGCGATGCGGATAAGGCTATTGTCGGTCGCGTACAGGCGGACTATCGGCAGACGGTATCAGATTTAATTGTCGATTCGGTATTTTCGCAGTGGGCGACGTGGTGCCGGCAACGCGGCATGCTGACGCGCAATCAGGCGCATGGTTCGCCGACCAATCTGCTGGATTTTTATAATGTGGCTGATATTCCCGAACCGGAGGGCAATTTTGGAAGCCGAAGCCGGATTGGCCAATGCCATCCGCTGATCGCCAAATTCGCCTCTTCGCCAGCCCATATCGTCGGCAAACCGCTGGTATCCTCGGAAACGGGTACGTGGCTGGCGGAGCATTTCAAGGTGACCCTGGCCAATCTGAAACAACTGGTGGACCAGTTTTTTCTTGGGGGTGTCAACCATCTGTTTTATCACGGGACCTGTTATTCACCAGATGATGCCGCGTGGCCCGGTTGGTTATTCTACGCGGCCACTGATCTAAACCCGCGCATGAGCATCTGGCGGGATGCGCGTACGCTCAACGACTATATTGCCCGTTGTCAAAGCCTTCTGCAGGCTGGCCGGCCGGATAATGATGTGCTGCTCTATTGGCCCATTCATGACCAGTGGCACCGGCCCGGACCAATCGGCCAGTACCAGACCATGACCAATGAGCGGGAATGGTTCTATGGCCAGCCCATTGGAGTCACAGCCCAACGACTTTGGAATACAGGTATTGGATTTGACTATCTGTCGGATCGATTGCTGAAAATGGTGCGCACGGCTGGCGGTCGCCTGCAAACCCCCGGCACCAGCTACTCCGCGATTGTGGTGCCCCCGATAACGGTCATGCCGCCGGCCACTTTGCGCCGTTTGATTCAACTGGCCGCGGGAGGAGCGACCATCATTTTCGCCAAAGATGTGCCTAATGAGCCACCGGGCATGGGCCAGCGCGTTAAAAATGAAGCAGAGATGCACCGTCTGAAAGCCGAACTGACATTTCAGCCGTGGAAAAAAGCAGCGGCGGGAGTTTCGCGAGCGGCGGTTGGCACCGGGCAGCTTTTTACCGGTTCACCAGTGAAGGTCCTGGCGGCATTGGGGATTAGGGGCGAGGCACTGGTGAAGCAGCCAGGGTTGCGTTTTATTCGGCGGAAGGTCGGAAGGGATACATGCTATCTTCTGGTATATCAGGGGAAAAAGAGGCTGGATTGCCACATCAGGCTGGCGGTGCCGGCCAGAGATGTAGTGTTGATGGATGCCATGACCGGAAGCGCCGCGCCGGCTGAGCTTGCGCTGGACCGCGCCGGCCGACCGGCGTTTCGTCTTCTGATGGAGCCAAACCAGTCGCTGATTCTCCGGGCCTTGCCCAACGCGCTTAACGGTGTGGCCAGACATAGGTGGGCAATTCCGGGAAAGCGTGTGGCCACGTTGGTTGGGCCATGGCATGTGGCCTTTATGGCAGGAGGGCCGACTTTGCCACGCGGCTTTCAGCCTCAAAGGCTCGGTTCATGGACAACCAATGGCGATGTTGCAACGCGGGCGTTTTCCGGAACGGCCCGTTACACGATTAATTTTGATAAGCCCGCGGGCCATGGTCCATGGTTATTGGACCTTGGCCGCGTTTGCCAAAGTGCGCGGGTGTGGTTAAATGGCCGCGACCTGGGCGGCCTGATTCTGCCGCCATTCCGCTTGGCAATTTCCGACTTGAAGGTGAATGACAACGCTCTGGAGATAGAGGTGACGAATCTGCCCGCCAACCGGATTCGATTCATGGACAGGAAGGGGCAGCGATGGCGAATATTTCATGACATTAACTTCAGCGATATATCTTATCATCATTTCAATGCGGCTCATTGGCCAGTGGAGGATTCTGGCCTGCTTGGCCCGGTGACCCTGATGGAACTGGCATGATCAACGGGACGGTCAGGATAAAAAATATCGCTAAATAGACAATGTTTTACGCCAAAAAGATTTTAATATTCGTAGTATAATGATTATAAACCTAAATTTTAGGTTATAGGACTTGAATTTGCATATTTCGCCCGGAATTTCTTATTTTTTTCTGGCAATCGGTCTTTCCATCGGCTAGTCTGATGGCAGGTTGTCAGAGCGGGATAACCGTCATGATGACCACCTCTGTTCGTTCGGCCAGGATGGCTGAATGTCCGCCGCCAGCGGGCAATTCCGTTGGAATGGCGATTTATCTTCTGTGCCTGCAAGGATGCCAAGGCGGCGGATGTGCTTTGGAGAGCCTTGCATGCGTCACTCGCGTAGCCTTACAAAAAGCGAAAACTGGGAATTGGCCACCATGCTTACCCTGATTGTCCTGGCATTGGCGGCGTTGACCCTTTTCTGGCGAGTTGGAGGGCTGCCCCGGTTATGGGCGGTTGCATCCGATGCGCCAACCGCTTCGGTTGCTACGCCTGATGCGGCCGCGCCGCCGGTTCTTTCCGTCGCCCGGCTTCCGGTGCCGGCTCGCCTTGCCATGCCGGTCTATATTTCCAGTGCCCATGTGGCGCGGCCCCAAATGGCGGACTTGCCGATCCACGTTCGTTATCGCCATGTACGGCCTGTGGATGAATACTGGTATCATGGCCGGAAATATGTGTACTGGAAAACGTATCGGCTTCGGGTAACAAGCTACGCCCCGGATCGTCGCTGCTGCTGGCCGTACAACGGAACCGTAACGGCATCCGGTAAGAGTGTGTGGACGAATGATGGGCATTTGGTCGCCGCCGATACACGCTTGATTCCGTTCAGTTGCATGGTTCGCGTACCGGGGTATGACCACAGCCGACCGGTGCCGGTGCTGGATCGCGGCGGTGCGATTCATGGCTATCGGATGGATGTGCTGCTTCCCACGTTCTGGCAGGCGGCACACTGGGGCCACAAATTTCTGTCGGTGAAAGTTTACAGGCCAATTGATATTCGCTGAAGAATCCGCCATACTCGAATCCATGGCGCAAAACCTTATCGTAAACGCAGATGATTTTGGTTTTTCGGTCGGCGTTACGGATGGTATTGTTCAGGCGCATCAGGCCGGCATTCTAACCAGCACTACGCTGATGACCACGATGCCCGATGCACACCGGGCGGTGGAATTGGCACGGCGTAATCATGGACTGGGAGTGGGAATTCATTTAAGTTTGACTCAGGGAACGCCGCTGGCGGGCATGGATGGTCCGCTGTTTTCGCCGCGCGGGGTTTTCCCGCCGGGGGTGGCAAAACTTATATGGCGACTGACGCGGGATAAGTCCATTTTGCGACAGGTTCGGCGCGAATGGGAGTCGCAAATCAATTTCGCCGTCTCGCGCGGTTTACAGCCCACACATCTTGATTCGCACAAACATATTCACCATTGGCCGGCGCTGGGAGAAATTGCGATTGACCTGGCCCGACAATTTAATATTCGTCATATCCGGTGCGCCCGCGAACGGACGATACCAGGCGTTTCCCGTCCGGCAATCGGATATCGGGTGGTTTCACGGATGGCTCATGCGCTGGCGTTGCGCATCAACCAGGCCGGGCTAACGACCACGAACTGGTTTTTTGGTCTAGCGGCCACGGGAAGATTTTCCGCGGATGTCTGGCGGCTGCTGTTGACCCATCTGCCGCCTGGAACCGGTGAAGTCATGGTACATCCCGGTAGGCCAAACGGATTGAATCGGTCCGTAACGCGGTTGTTAGCGGAGCGCCAGCTTGAACTCGACGGCCTTTGCGATCCGGCCATTAAGGTACTGGCTGCAAGCAATTCCATATGTCTGATTCACTATGGCCAACTGGATTCGGTCCTTGTGGAACAGGCTCCAGGTTAGTCGCGCTTGATGTCGGTCGACGGGCGAAGGAATTGATTTCTCGCCGCAATTAATTTCACAATAATCGATTGCCAAAATAATCTCTTAGGACGCCTGACGCACGAAGACAGTCCGGAATCACAGCCTAACAATTTCCCAGCAAAAGCGGGCAGACTTCACAGGGCAGGGCGCATTATCAGGCTGCAATCACAGTTCGCCCAGTCCGCCGCTTAAGCAGCAGCAGGCCAAGGCCAGCACCACCAAGACTAACGAGGCCGAACGATGCGGGCGATGGTAATGCATCGCTGACCACCACATTGGATACATCAACGGTGTTGTCTAGACCATTTGTGCCGGAAGTGGTGTTTTCAAATACAATTTGCGTGGATGAGGATACTGCGGTGAAGGTCAAGCTGTTGGCGGTAAAGGCGGCAGTGGAAATGGTGGGATTTTGTGACGCAATAGGCGAACCGCTTAGCGCGTTATTCACCAGCGTTTCCATTGTGGCAGACGGGTTATTAATGCGCTGTGCGGCAACGTAACTGAGCGTATAGGTTTGCCCTAATACGGTCGCAATGACTTGACTGATGGCTGATCCGGTATAATTGGATGCGTCCTGCATAAACGCAAAATCAGTAACGCCGGACATGTTTGACGGTGCAAATGGGGTTGGGGTTCCTGACGTAAATGCAGTGCCGGATCCATTCAGACCGACCGGATAATTCGCCGTTATCGTCCAGCCTGTTGGAGAGGCCGGATTGGCCGGAACGTTCGGGAGGAAATTCGATGAATAGCCCGGATAGGTTACATAGCTTCCGGCATTAGCGGAAAAATCTCCATTCGTGATTAAATTAGCGCGAGCCGGTCGCGACGATGTCCAAAGAGCCGCAGCAGCAACAGAGGAAATAAAACTGGCCCGAACGATTTTCC
The DNA here is from genome assembly GCA_021852225.1 of Planctomycetota bacterium. The sequence goes on along the minus strand of JAJZOA010000027.1, from coordinate 33,032 downwards.
GAAATTGCACTGTCAACACTCCCGAAGTAAAGAAAAAAACTCAGCTTGTTTCGCCGACCCGTAGGGGAGCAGCAAAAAAGCCGTGGCCGCAAAACAAATTCCGCCGAAGCCGGTGAACGGCACAAAACCGCACCGCAAACACCAGAACGCTTACATCCAAATACACTTGTTTGAGATTCCACACTACAGCCGGTGTGATGCTCTCTCCGGTTACTCCATTGGCACCATTTTGGGCACCGGTCGATCACAGGACGTACTGGGCGCGTAAGCAGTTATCAGGAGAGGCAGTTATGGAAAATGGAATCTAAATATTAGGGATTGAAGCTGGATGTTACTTCGGGCTTTCTGCGGGGGAAGACTCACTTTTAGCAAAGTCTGTTTTGCGCCCAGGTGACAGGGGTTGTTTCGCCGGCAGACCAGACTTAACTGGTGATTCGGGATTTGGGGTTGGTCATTGTTGATTTTGAATTTGGACTCAGCTTGGCGAGCCTCAAATACGCACAACAACCGCCGCCACAGGTGCACTCCCATGTGACCGAGCCTGCCTTGCATTGGCGGAGCGAACAGGCCGGCAGGCGTTCAAGCCGATCGTTTGCGAAGTGGAACAATCTTGGGGGAAAATAGCTTGGCAAGTCAAGGTTGCCCTAATACGTCCTCCCGTTCGATACCCATGCGACCAGTTGATGCTACGACAAAGCCGTCTCGTTGGCTTGGTGCTGGCGAATTCCGCCCGCGGGAAATGGCTTGGTCAGCTTTTGGCTTTCGCCTTGACGGCTGCGGCGGCCGGCCAGCCGCCCCCAAGAGCTTTGTACAGCGCGACCAGATCCGCTGAAACGGCGGTCTGGCTTTGCACGAGAGTTTCCTGCGAAAGATAAAGCGACTGCTGGGCCTGAAGCACATTCAAATAATTGGTCAAGCCGTCATGGTACAGCCGCAACGACAAATTGACCGCCTGCTGATTTTCCTTTACGGCCAGTGTCAGGTCCTGTTCATGCACAAGCTCCCGAGTGTATGCCGCGAGGGCGGAATCGGCATCACTCAGCGCCTGAAGCACCACCTGATGATAATTCAGTAAAGACTCAACACGCAGGGCTTTTTGTTGATTAATAGTCGCACCGACCTGGCCCCAGTTCAAAATAGACCAGGAGACACTTGGGCCGATTCCATAACCGAGCGAACTGGCATCAAACCATTTAGCCGCGTCCGAGGCTGAATATCCGATATTGCCGTTAATTGTAAACTGGGGAAACAGATTGGCTTCCGCGGCCCCCACATTGGCGGTTGCGGCGGCATATTCCTGTTCAGCCTGGCGCACATCCGGCCTGCGAAGGAGCAGATCCCCCGGCAGTCCGACGGGTACGATCGACGGTACCAGGGGAATGGGGCGCTTCACGGACAACTCTTTAACCAGCGTATCGGGCGGTTCGGAAAGCAGGAGGCTGATGGCATAAATAAGCTGGCGCTCTTGAATGCGCAATTCGGGAATCTGACTGCGGGTGGTTTGTGCCTGAGCCTGCGCGCTGGTCAGGGCAAGCTGGGTGGCGATTCCGCCACCAATTTGTGCTTTGAGCAAAGCAACCGTTTTGATCTGGCTTTTCAGATTGTCCCGGGTCACGACAATCTGCCGCTGTACGCCGCGAAGCGTCATGTAATCGTTGCCCAGTTCGCCCAGCAATGTGACCATAAGTTCGCGGCGGCTGTCAACAGCGGCCTTTAGATTCGCATTGGCCGCCTCCACACCGCGCCGCACCTGCCCGAAAATATCCAGTTCCCAAGTGGCGTCAAAACCGGCCTGATACAGATTGCTTTCCGATGGTCCTCCGCCGCCGCCGGAGCCAAGGTTTTTACTGCCGCGACTGCGCTGGTATGAACCGCCGGCACTGACGAACGGGCCAAGCGTGGCTGCGGAGGCGTTGCGAACCTCACGTGAGGCCACAATCTGCTGTTGAGCCTGTTGCAGGGAAAGATTTTGCGCCAGCGCCCGGCCCACCAGCGAATTCAACACCGGATCCTGAAAACTTTTCCACCACGTGGCCAGATTAGCGGGGGCACTGGTGACCATGGTTGTGTGGCCAGATGGCGCAGAATTTGCGGCGGGCCCGGAGCCGGTCGGCCCTAAGTCCGCTGAGGTACCGGACCAGTGGGTGGGCATGGCCATTTTTGGCTGCCGAAAATTAGGCCCGACTTCGCACCCGGCCACCGCCATTGTAGCGGCCAGAAACAGAACCGCGGATATTTTTGAAAATTTCATGGTTCAACTCCAGGAATAAGGGCGGGATTATTCGTAACGCAGTGCTTCAATTGGATCCAGCCGCGAAGCCTTCCATGCCGGGTAATAGCCGAAGACCAGTCCCACCACCACGGAAACGGCCACCGACGCGATCATGGCTGGCGCGGAAAGTTGAATCGGCCAATGCAGGAGTGTCTGGACTGCGGTTGAAAGTGCCTGGCCGAGGAATATTCCCAGTGCACCGCCGAAAAGGCACAACACGATCGCTTCAAGAATAAACTGGCCGAGGATGTCAGCCGGCTGTGCACCAATGGCCATTCGGAGGCCTATTTCGCGCGTGCGTTCGGTTACAGATACGAGCATGATATTCATGATTCCCACACCGCCGACCATCAGGGATATAAGTGCCACACCGATGAGAAGATTGGTCATCAATTGTGAGGTATGGCCCAGCGCATTGGAAATTTCCGCCATATTGCGGATATTAAAATCACTCGGCACGCCTGCCCGCAGGTGGTGGCGCTGGCGCAGCAGGGCCGTAATTTCGTTTACCGCCTGTGGTATCTGAGCACTGGTGGGCACGGAAACCAGAATGGAATTGACATTGGGGAACCGGACCGGTTGTGGCAGATCCTGCTGTTCGGTTGCGGAAGGAACCGGGTATAAATTCTGTGACGTTTCCGGATAGAGTTGGCTGGTGGAAAACGTGCTGCCACCGGCGGCCGAGCTTTGGTTCTGGTTCTGTAATGCGGTGCCGGAAACACGGTATTTCATGGTTGTCCAAGGCATTGCAAGAATGTCATCCTGGTCCATGCCCATCATATTGGCGCCTTTGAATTGCAGGACGCCGATGACCTTCAACGGTACGCTTTCTACAAGAATGGTTTTTCCCACGGGCATGCCGCTGGGAAAAAGCTGTTTGACCACAGTCTGCCCCAGCACGCAAACCTCGTTGGCCCCGCTGACATCGTCGTTGCCAAATAGCCGCCCCTGGGAAACCGCCCAATCGCGTATCGCAAAATATGCCGGCGTGGTACCGGCTATGAATTGCGGTACCCAGTTCTGGCCGCCACGGACCAACTGCATGCGCCCGTTGACCACAGGGGCCGCGGTTCCGATGGATGGGCAATCGCGAGCAACCGCGTCGGCATCCGCTGAGGTAAGCGTCACCGCGCTGCCGCCGCCAAAACTAACGCCTCCACTGGCGGCGGCTCCGGGGAATATGATTAATTCATTGGCTCCCATGTTGGCGATGGTCTGTTTAATAGCCGCCGAAGAACCTTCGCCAATTTGTACCATGGCAATAACCGCAGCGATACCGATGATAATACCAAGCGTCGTAAGCGCGGATCGCAATGGATTGCGGCGGAGTGCCCGCAGGGCGGTTATAAGGGTTGTTGTCATTTTCAGCATAAGTCACCTTTGGGATAATCAGGTCACTGGGAGGGCCGCCGCATCGGCACTATTTTGCGGGAGGTTTTCTTCAATCAGGCCATCGCGAATGCGGATGGTTCGTTTTGCATGAGCAGCAACCGTGGCATCATGGGTTACCAGCAGAATGGTGATGCCTTTTTTTTCATTTAATTCCTGAAACATCCGAAGAACCTCTTCACTGGTCCGCGAATCCAGGTTGCCCGTTGGTTCATCCGCCAGTACCAGTTTGGGATTATTCACCAGCGACCGGGCAATGGCCACGCGCTGCTGCTGGCCGCCGGATAGCTGGGAAGGTTCATGGTCCAGTCGGTCTGCAAGGCCGACCTGTTCGAGAAGTTCTGTGGCGTGAAGGCGGTGGGCTTTGGCGGAAAGCGGTTCGTTGGAATAGCTTGTCGGCAGCAGCACATTTTCCAGGGCGGTGGTGCGCGCCAGAAGATTGAAATTCTGAAACACAAATCCAATTTTCTCATTGCGGACCAGCGCCCGTTGATTCACCGACATCCGGGAAATTTCCTGGCCGTCAAGAAAATATTTTCCTGAAGTCGGCCGGTCCAGGCAGCCAAGGATATTCATCAGTGTGGTTTTGCCGGAACCCGATGCGCCCATAAGGGCCACCATCTCCCCCCGGTCAATGGCAAGCGAGACGCCCTTAAGCACCTGTACGCCACCCCCGCCAAGCTGGTAGGTTTTGACGATGTTTTCGACTTTTATCAGTTCCATCATGTCCGCGACTCCGGGCGACCGTGCATAATTGTGTTAATTCTTTTTCGTGTGCTTAAACGGCTGGGGGATAAAGGGATTAGTGGCGCCCGCGGCGCTGCGCGTATTTTGCCTTTCGCCTACAACCACCAGCAATCCGGGTTTAATTTCCGGAGAATCTATTTGAGTATCGTAATTATTGGCCAGGCCTACACTTACCTTAATTGGCCTGACGTACCGGCCGGACGGCACCCAGACGGTTCCCGTGGCTGTGCCGCTGCGCGGTTTCAGCGAACTTGCGTTCTTCGGCTGACCGGCCGCCACAACCGGCTGAATTTCAGAAGACCGAGGCACCCATCGCAACGCCGCATTGGGAACCATCAATACATTTTTCCGCTGGGCGACGAGAAAATCCGTCTGCGCGGTCAGATAGGGCAAAAGCACGCCGCCGGGATTGTCCGTATCTACCACGACGGTGTAGGTTACTACATTCTGGACCATGGTGGCGTTCAGGCGAATTTGCGATACCACTCCGCGGAATACCCGGCCTGGGAAGGCATCCACGGTGAAGGTGGCTGCATCTCCTTTGGCAATTCGGCCGATATCGGCCTCGTTTACGGAGGTCCAGACCTGAATTTTTTCAAGACTTTTGGCAATCAGGAAAAGACTTGGGGTGCTGAAGCTGGACGCCACGGTCTGGCCGATATCCACCCGACGGTCAATCACGACGCCTTTCACCGGAGATGTGATTGTGCAATAACCGAGCGTAATTTTGGCATCGTTCAGCGTGGCCTTCGCGGCATCGACAGCTTTGCGGGCCTGCACGAGCGACGCGGCACCGAGTGCCACATTCGCCTTGGCCTGATCGTAAGTTGACTTGTACGCATCGTATTGCGTAACGGAAAGGGCGTCACCCGAAGGCCCCATTTTTTCGGCACGCCGCCAGTCTGCCTGGGCATCTACGAATGCCGCCTGATACTGTGCGAGCCTGGCCTGGGCCACTTCCACATTGGCCTGAGCCTGGGCCAGCGACGCCTGGGCAACTGCCGCCTGAGCTGCGTAATTCGACGGGTCAATCGTGGCCAGAACGGTGCCTTTGTTCACCGGCGAATCGTAATCCACGGTGTGGCCCAGCGCATCGGTGCCGAAGGACATGATCGTTCCGTTTACCTGGGCACCAACATCCACCACGTCACGCGGCTCGAGGGTGCCGGTGGCACTGACTGTGGCTGCCAGCGTGCCGCGTTTTACCGGCGCGGTTTGAAATGCCACCGCCGCCTGGCCTGTTGAACTAAAATGGTGCCAGAGCCAATAGCCGGCCGCGGCAACACAGACGAGCAGAAGAACCCTGATTACGATTTTCATGATAAGACTCCGGTGAACAGTCCAGAAAATTCAGAGAGTATGTGACATTAACCTGCGCCTTTGCTTTTTTCAGTGGTCGGTGGAATATCCGCGCGGCCTGCGGCACTGGCCAAGACAGCGGGCGGATCGACTGGACCAACACGAAACAATGGTCGCAGCGTATCCGCAGCGCACAGCAGAAAACTTCGCTCCGCGGGCGTAAGGTTGCGGAACAGACCGGCAAAATGTGTTTCTGCGGTGCGTTTGACCATTTCCAGCACTTCAATGCCCTCGGCAGTCAATGAAAGAATCTGGCGGCGCCGATCAAGTTTATCGGGCCTGCGCGTGATAAGGCCGCGGATTTCAAGTTCGTCGGCGACCCTGGAGGCAGACGGCGGGGTCAGACCGACAAATTCCGCCACCTGGGAAAGTGAAGGCTTATTTTCCATGCGAATGGCCATCATCATGCGGAACTGGCCGACGCGCAAATCGCCCCCTTCCAAGGTGCGCAGGTGGCTGCGCAGGGAACCCATCATCTGCGGAATAAGGGCCACATAGGCGCGTCCGAGCGATTCCGGCGAAACGGTGGGAACCGCTATTTGCGGGTCTGAAGCGGAAGGCGATAATAGTTGCTTTTGAGAAGCATTTATGATTTTCATAAGGACCCTTAAGTTAAGGCAGTCAGATGGCCTTGCCGCCCGCATCTTTCGGACTGGTTCCCCGAAAAAAGCGATAAAACACCATAAAAATCCAGCCAACGTGCCGCTGCTTTTTGCTCCTTCGCTAACCCGTGGCGCGGGATTTGGCATCCTGATAGCAGAACGTTTGTATTGGATAATAGTTACATAATCTAATTAAAATATTCGTGACAACGATTTATTTGACCAAATGCCGGCGTTCCATTTAGAACCGCTTTCGGGCGGGATTAAAAATTGCCGAACGGAATACGGCTCGATTATCGCGCCGGCATGCCACATTCATGTAATAGAAGTGGTCACTGGTGATCATGCGCCGCCAGTCGGCAAACAGCCGGGGTGTTGAATATGTCACTTATCGCCAGAACATGGCCCGGCAACGCCGCAAGAAAGTCAAAAATGCCGGACTCCGCGGGATGGCGCTGGCCAAACGTTTCGTAATCCATCCCCAACAGCACCAGCGAACCCTGTCCGTTTATGCCGTTAAGCCAGCGGGCATAAGTATCCGCCATTAAAGGCCACTGGCACCACGACCGGCAGGAAAACCGCATGGCGATATCATCGCTTAAATGATAATGCCGCAGCAGCAGACGAATCGGCTCCCGATGCGCCTGATACACCAGCCCGGGATTGCGCAAACCAAGCACCGCCTCCCAACCTTCGGTAATCACCGCATCAAGTTTCAATGATCCGAGCAGGCGGCCGATCTCATTGGAATAAAAAGGATTCCAGCACTTCCGGCGCGTACAACTCGAACTGTTCCAATGCGGTCCCGCTGATGCTCACGCAAAACCGAAACGACTTGCCGAAGCGGTGACATAAATCCGGCAGAACTTTGTTTGCCGGCAAATAGCAATTGCGGGCTATTTTCTGCATGAACTCGCGATTGGCATTGCGGTCAAAATAATCGGCTTCGGGGTCAAATACCCCGTATCGCCGCAGGCGGAACCGGCAATTCCGTCTGATTGACCTGCTTGCCATGGCCGTCATGGTGGTCTTCTGTGGCACCCGGGGCCGGACTGCAGTGGCGGCATTCACATGAATCGGAATAGAGAATGGATCGCCACCTTAATAAAACGGCCTGTTGGAGGCCTTCCATCTGCACCGTTCGAAGGCTGTTAAGTGACCTGAACCCGTCCAAAACATCTGATTCTTGCTTCAAAGCCTCCTTATCTCCGGGCGGGTGCGTGGCCGCCCAGTTTGACCGCTTTGACCCTGCTTTGTATTGTAATGGGCTTGTAATTTTGTCAGCCATGACAATGCTAGTATGAAGGAAAATGAGTATGGCGGTTGGTGATTCTGGTCTTAAAGTGTTCTACGAAAAAGATGCACCCCTTTCCGGACTGGCCGGTAAGACAGTGGCGATTCTGGGCTACGGCTCACAGGGGCACGCGCACGCCCAGAACCTGCGCGACAGCGGTGTAAAAGTCATAGTGGCCAACCGGCGGGATTCCGTCAACGGCAAACTCGCAATTGAACATGGGTTCGACCCGATGTCTGTTGCCGACGCGGTGAAGGCCGCGGACCTTATTATTCTGACGCTTCCGGATGAACTTCAGGCAGAAATTTATCAGAAGGATATCGCTCCGCATCTTAAGGCGGGCAAGACCTTCGGCGCAACCCATGGCTTTAACATTCATTTTAAGCAGATTGTTCCGCCGGCGGATGTGGATGTCGTCATGATTGCGCCCAAGGGACCTGGGCATCTTGTGCGCAGCGAATTTGTGAAGGGTGGCGGCGTGCCGTGCCTTGTGGCCATTCATCAGAATGCCTCAGGCAACGCCATGGCCACGGCGCTGGCGTGGGGCAATGGCGTGGGCGGCGCGCGGGCGGGCATTATTGAAACCAGTTTCAAGAACGAATGCGAGACCGACCTGTTTGGTGAACAGGCGGTTTTGTGCGGCGGTCTTGCCCGATGATTAAGGCCGGCTTTGAGACGCTGGTGAAGAACGGCTATCCACCCGAAATGGCCTACTTTGAATGTGTCCACGAAGTGAAGCTGATTGTGGACCTGATTTATCAGGGGGGGCTGAATTACATGCGATACAGCATCAGCAACACCGCTGAATATGGAGACCTTACCCGCGGCCCGCGCATTATTACGGAACAGACCAAAGCTGAAATGCAGAAAATTCTGGACGAAATTACCTCCGGTAAGTTCGCCGCCGAATGGATGGCCGAGCACCGCGCAGGCAAACCGAAATTTAACGCACTGTATGATGCGGATAAAAACCATCCTGTTGAGGTGACCGGTCGCAAGTTACGAAAAATGATGAAGTGGATCAACGCCAAAGAAATTATTTAAATTCGCCGGCGAGCCACGGTGGGGCGTTGCAGAGGAAATGGAGTGCCCTTCCATGGTGAATTTCACCCGCGGTCTTGACCATGTGGCTATTGCCGCCGATCACACCGATCAGATGGTGGCTTGGTATAAGCGCATGCTTGGCTTGGTGGTCGTGGCGCGTACCCATCCAACCGACCCTGCCCAGCAGATAACGTATCTGATCGGTCCGGCCGCGGCCAATGGCACCGATTCGCGCGGCGTCCAGGCCGGCATGATGATGGAAATTATGCCGCGCAACGACCATATTCGTCGCCCGCGCGACAGCCATGATGCCGGCTTGAGCCATGTTGCCTGGCTGGTTTCTGATTTTGATGAAGCGTATGCCCATTTGAGCGCGGAAGGTGTTGGGTTTGTGGGGGCGGTCGTACAGGCGGTGGGGGGCGGAAGGCTGATATCCTTTGTGGATTGCGAGGGAAATCTGATGCAGATTGTGGAAAGAAAGATTTAGCCCCATAATCTGGTCCGCACCCTGAATTCTGCTTATAAGGTGACAACCATGCAATTTTCTTTTCCGCGAGTATCCGTTCTGTCCGCGACAGTGTTGGCAATGGCATTGTTTTTGGGAGGGTTGACGGGTTGCGCAAATCGCACAGTACAGATCAATCTGGTTCCCACCCACGCGCGGGTACGGGCCCAACTTGTAAAAAAGAGCCGCCATTGGTTCGTATTTAACCGCATCGCCCTGGTGAATATATCCGGCATGATCATGGATGGCCGCGGAGGATCGCTGCTGACCAGCGGACATAATCCGGTCAGCGACCTGCAACAAACACTGGATGCAATTTCGCATGATCCGCGGGTGAAAGCCGTTATTCTTCGCATGAACACACCCGGTGGAACCGTTACTGCGAGTTACATGATGTACCGCGCAGTGGAGGCGTTTAAAAAGCGGACGCATCTGCCCGTCATTGCTTCAATGATGGATGTCTGTGCCAGTGGCGGCTATTACGTTTCCTGCGCGGCAGATTATCAGATGGCCTATCCGACCACGATAACCGGGTCCATCGGTGTAATCGTCCAATTATTTAATTTTCATCGCGCCCTCCGCTATCTGGGCATTACCGCGCCGGTATTTGTAAGCGGACCGAATAAAGATACCGGTTCTCCGTTTCACAGGATGACACCCTCTAACAAAAAGCTGATTCAGGGTTTTGTGAATCAGTTCTATGCCCGCTTTAAGGCACTCGTGGAAAAGTCGCATCCGCGGGTGGCTAAAGCAGACTGGCCGAAGTTGACCGATGGCCGCCCGGTGACCGGCACGGACGCGGCGCGTTATCATTTGATTAATGCGGTTGGGGGCTTGAACAGCGCTATTTCAATGGCCAAAAAAATGGCACATATCCATCATGCCAATGTCGTTCTGTATGGTCGGAGTTCCGCAGGCCATGGTTCGATTTACGCCCGGACGCCGCTTTCGGCTTCACGGGTTCAAACAAATATGGTAAATGTGAATCTTGGCGGCTCGATGAATACCATGCTGCATCCGCATTTTCTGTATATGTGGGAACAATAACCCCGCAAAAAAGATCGCCTCGCACCTCGGCGGACTGGCGTACCGCTGGCCATGAATCAGCTTCTCCGTGCGCACCGCGGAACATCTGTTCCAACCGGGGGGGGTATGCCGATCTCCAGCAACGCAACCCTTGGTGGCGTGAAATTCGGGCGACATTCGTTTAAAAGAAGGCTGCAAATAATAACAGTGCTATTATCGGACGTGTTGCGACCTATTTCGTCCGCCCGATTCATGGTATAATTCAGCCGGTTTTGATCCATTACCCATTTGAAAGGGGGCGACAGGTATCGACCGGACAGTAGTGTTGAACATCGCATGCCGACCTGCCGGACAAGTCGTAAAACTGATTGGCAAAAAATCAAATGCTGAGAACTTCAAGTTCCCAACAACCGGAGGCTTCGGCCTTCGGCTGGCTGCCTAAAAAACGGTAGCCCGGTTCCCGTGGGAAGTCCGCGTCCCGCGAAGAACTGACGACCAGCGGAATGCCCGGATGACAGAGTTGATCGGTCATCTGTTAAGACACAGGATCGGCTGGGGTCATGGGCAGTTAGACTGCGAGCGGCCTGTGACTCGACATTAACCTGCAGCCTAAGCGTGTAGAAGTGTTCCTCAACCTGCCACGGGACGAGGGTTCGACTCCCTCCGCCTCCATTAATATATGGCAAAATTCTCCATTTGACGTGCGGGACTCGCCAAGGCGTCCGGGTAGCGTCGGGCTTTAGTGGTGCCGCGAAACCCTTGTTAGCTGCCGCATCGGGCGCTGGTGATACGCGCCAAATACGTCCCTCCTGAAGCCCTTTTCCACTGGCGGGCATCTGGCCGCTGCATCGGATTTAATATTCGATGAAGCCCGGTCTTCTAAAACAGTTTTTCGCCTGAGTTATCGTCCTCTGCGACGGCTTTTTGCTGTATCGGTGGTTTAAGCTTCAGGTGTGCGTAGCCGGCGTTGGTCAACTGTCGTCCTTTGGGTGTGCGGCGTATCAGGCCATTTTGCAGCAGGAATGGCTCTATGACATCTTCCAGCGTATCGGATTCCTCCCCCATGGTTGCCGCCAGCGCCTCAAGTCCGGCCGGCCCGCCATCATAATCGCGGGCCAGAACACCCATGAATCGGCGATCCAGTGCGTCCAGTCCCTGGTTATCAATGCCCTCAAGCTCCAGTGCTTGGGCCGCAATGTCTGGTGTCAATTTCCCTTCGCCGCGCACCACAGCAAAATCGCGCACCCGCCGCAGCAGTCGGTTGGCCACACGCGGCGTACCACGTGACCGCATGGCCACAAGTTCCAAGGCCGCTGGCTGCGAGGGTAAATCCAGCAGTTGGGCGGACCGTGTGACAATGGTGATTAAATCCGGCAGGTCATAAAAATTAAGATGATGCACAATGCCGAAACGCGAACGCATTGGCCCGGACAAAAGCCCGGCGCGGGTAGTGGCGCCAATCAGGGTGAAGGGCTTGATATCCATGTGCACAGATTCCGCATGTGTGCCCGCACCGAAAACCACGTCAATGCAGAAGTCTTCCATCGCGGGGTACAAATATTCCTCCACAGCCGAAGGAATGCGGTGAATTTCATCAATAAACAGGATTTCACCCTGCTGCATATTTGTCAGCATGGAAACCAGTTCGGTCGGACGCGCCAGCGCCGGCCCGCTGGTAATTTTTGGCACCGTGCCGTTTAATTCACCGGCTATCAGATATGCGAGTGTGGTTTTGCCCAACCCCGGCGGCCCGTGCAAGAGAACGTGCTCCATGGATTCCTTGCGCTTCTGCGCCGCCTGAATGCTGATGCGCAGTTTCTCCACAAGTTCACGCTGGCCGATGTATTCATTGAGACTCTTCGGCCGCAGTGCAGGCGATGCGCCCGTGCCGGGCTGGTCTTCAGGAAGTGAAGCGGCGGTGACAATCCGTTCTCGCGCCATGGTAAAAAGACCCTTGTGTTAGCCGGTAACGTTTTTCAGCTTGTACGCGGCCCGCATGATATCTGAAGATTTCACCAGAGCCGGATCAGTTCGGCAGGCCCGATCAACCCAGTTTTCCGCCTCGGCTCGCCGTTCGCCCAAAGCTGTCAGCGCGGCGATCGCATTTAACTGTTCATCGGTGTGTTTAACCGGGGCGACGAATTCAGAGGGACCCGCATAAATATCCACCTTGCCTGATAATTCCGCGATCATCTGTTCGGCCGTGCGTTTACCTATTTCAGGAAGACCCGTGAGAAACTTTGCGTCCTTCCGCACGATGGCCGCGGCAACCTGACTGACCGGTGCGGCCAAAGATCGCAATGCCCGCCGTGGTCCAATGCCCTTCACCGTGATAAACAACTGGAAAAAATCTTTATCCTGTTCACGAAGAAAGCCCAGCAGCCGGGGTGCCAACTGACCGAAACTGGCGTTCCCTTCCAGGTATTGCATGGTAAACAGCGCGATGCGCTGGCCCACCCGTGTTTGCAGGTGAGGCAGGTCCGCGGCGGGCACCAGAATTTCATAACTGATATCGCCGACATTCACGAGAATGTTATCTTCCGTGACAAGTTCCAGAGTTCCTTGAATGCGGGCAATCATGCGGACTTTCCAAATTTCATGGAGCGAACAAACAACGAACAAAAGTATAAACGCCACACGCCTGTGCGGATAGTGCGGCCATGTCGGCGCCCCGGCGGTAGCCTGATACCGCATCCATCCGTGTCGGCGACCTGCCGGTGGATATCGGTCCGGACGAAGGTGACTATCGCGGCGGGACCTGACGCCCTTTTCGCAAAATACATGTCCAACATTTAATTTTGGGCATTCAGATTGCCGCGTCGTTTTTAATGCTAACCGAAATTCCCAATGTCTGGCAGATAAGGAATTCGCCGGGCCGAACCGAAAAAAAAGCGGCACCACCAGGACCAGGATGGATATGGAGAATGCCATGGGAAGATGACCGATGAAATAAGTGTGTCAACGGAAGTGCTGGCCGAATGCCGGTGCCGTTTAGTCTGCCGGAATACCCGATCACCGATCTGTCAGATGCGGCTATCGGCTGCGGAAAAACCTGTCGAATCGCGTGGTCTTGTGGATGCAGGCAAGGGAATACTTTGCGATGCAGGCGTCGCGCGGTTTTGCAAGCACTGCGATATGCCGTTCGTCGGTTCGGATACGCTTCTGCATAGTTGCAATCCGGCGATTAGTATGGTTATATCTTGATAGCTGGATAATTTATGGGATATTGGTAAATTGAGATGCCACGGAGATAATCACGCATTGGGTTTGCGCAACAATGCCGCCGGTATGAGGCCGCTTGTTGCGCCAGTCGGCCCTGACGCAATTGAACGGCAAATATGTCATGCGACAATTGGCGGCTTGTCTACTTCCAGGCACAACGCCTGTAACTGAAAATACTTGCTGGGCAATTAAGCGGCGCGAAATCCGGCACCCGATTCAATCTCAGTGAACCGACAATCATCCGACTTTATCTGCCATGGATCGCTGTTGAATCCGAATAGTCCGGAAAAAATCGTCCGCCACCGTTCTACCGCCAGGACAGCCTGGATTCCGACTTGGCTGCTAGCCGGCGGACCGCCCGGCTTTTTTCTGCCGCCGGGCCTTGATGCGCAAATACACCAGATACGCCAAGATTAACGCGTTGCCTAGCAAAAGCGCAATCCGCAGAACGTCCGGCTTTTTGATTATTTCATACAGTTCCAGCGGCATAAGCAGCGCCGTGTCCACCAGCACCAGATATTCGCCCCAGGTCTTTTCCATGACCAGGCCGATACCTTCAATCGCAAAAAGCAGCGCGTATACAAAAGTGCCGCCAGCCAGCATTTCCATCTGCTTTTTATGAATGAGGGCAATATGGTCCAGCGCCATATCGATCCAGTGATTGTGCGGATCCAACCGCATTTTGTTAATCCAGTGAAGCGCAACCTTGGTTAAATCCGTATTACGGAAATGAATGACCAGAATGCCCGCGGTAATAAGGGCCGCGGCCTTGAAGAACTTAAACAGACCTATCAGAAGCAGAATTCGATTGCGGTGCGCTGGCGATTTGGCGGCCGATGGATTGGCATTGCTCATATTGTCTCCGTGTGTGTCAAGATGTGGCTGGTAATCTTATCCGCAATGGCGGCGGATATTTTTTCCACCCCGGCCGGATTCGGATGCACGCCATCGGCGGCGATCCAATGGGTTGGTGGTGTGCCGGCCGCTGCTGCAGATTGGACATCCTTGCGCACATTGACCAAATCCACGCGCCGGCGGGTAGCCCATTCTATGAACCGCTCCTGATATATTTCCCGCCAATGATGTCGATTGGCAAAAATCTCCGGACCGGCATGAAAAAATAGCCGATTGGCCATTTCGCCAGGCGGCTGCGGTGTGGAGGCGATCGTCACAAGAAAAATCAGGCGACTGTGGGGTGCAAGTTCGCGGCAGGTTTCCAGAATTTCATCCCATATCCGCGTAAAGTTTTCCAATCCCGCGGCCTGGTCGTTGCTGTTGTTGAACGCGCAGGATTCCAGAACCAGTGCGTCGGGCTTTAGTACCGGCAGAGGAAGCATACGTTGGCGGCCATGCCAGAACTCATACCTCAGGCGGTAAAGAACTAGTTCTGCGCGTGTGGCACCCACGCCGTAATTCAGTATTTCAAATGCTCGCCCGGGGTTCTGGGCCTGGAGCATACCGGCCAGCACGCGCGGCGGCGTGTGCAGGTATTCAGTCATGGAGTCGCCATAGAGTACAATTCGCATGGTCACGTCTGCCAAAGTTAAGGTAACGCGCGGAAGAGCCGCCACAGTTTTATGAGGGGTATGGTATCCGATAGGGAACATTGAACAAAGCCGTCCGATGGGCAGTGGATTGTGGCGCGGATGGCGGTTGAGGCGGCACCAGCAACACCGATCGTACGGATAGACGCAGAGCTTAACGTCACGCCGGAAAAAGACGAGGGCCATCGTGAAAAATGAGGCGCCAAAAGACCACGCGCCTACTAAAGTTTCATCGACTGTGCTACACTGCTGCCCAAACAATATGGCAACGGAGTGATGAAATGCCCATTCTTGATCTTCCTTTGGATGAACTTGTCGTGTATCGCGGCCGGAACCCCAGACCCTCCGATTTTGACGCTTATTGGCAAACCGCCCTGACGGAAATGCGCGCGGTAGATCCGAAAATTGAATTGCGTTCGTCGGCATTTCAGGCACCGCACGTGGACTGTTTTGATCTGTACTATACCGGTGTGGGCAATGCGCGGATCCATGCCAAATTCCTGCGGCCGAAAAAGCCGCCTTTGAAAGCTCTTCCCGCGGTTTGCATGTTTCACGGCTACTCAGGTAATTCGGGCGATTGGCTGGACAAACTTGCCTGGGCGGGGGCGGGCTATGTTGTGGCGGCAATGGATTGTCGCGGGCAGGGCGGCCTTTCGGAAGATATTACGCCGGTGCATGGAACAACGCACCGGGGGCACATCATTCGCGGGCTGGAAGATCCGGACCCCCAGCGACTGCTGTTTCGGTCCATTTTTCTGGATGCGGCGCAACTTGCGGGAATTGTGCTGAACATGCCGGAGGTCGACCCGTCCCGGGTCTTTGCAACCGGGGCATCACAGGGTGGGGGGCTTACGCTGGCGTGTGCTGCCCTGGAACCGCGGGTTGCCCGGGCCGCGCCGGAATATCCTTTTCTTTGCGATTACCAGCGCGTGTGGGAAATGGATCAGGCCAGAGAGGCATATAAGGAATTATCCGATTTTTTCCGCCGGCATGACCCGCGCCATCAGCGGCAGTCCGATATTTTCACCCGGCTTGGTTATATCGACTGTCAGCATCTGGCCCCGCGTGTTTGTGCCAAGGTGTTAATGGGCATTGGCCTGATGGACAGCGTCTGTCCGCCATCTACACAGTTTGCGGCGTACAACAAAATTACCTCCGCGAAAAGAACCGTTATTTACCCGGATTTTTCGCATGAAGTTCTGCCGGACTGGTGGGATATGGTGTTTCAGTTTTTCAATGAGGCGTAGTCCCGAAAAATGGGAGTCAGCGGGGGCGGACGTCCGAATGCCATATTTGACTATTTAAAACGATGCATATGGCGTTGTCTGTTTACCTTGGTATCCACGGTAAAGCAGAATTCCGCAGAATAAGGACCAGGGCCAATCCGCGCAGCGTGATGAATGAATTATAATTATATGTAAAATACATCATATATATGCGGATGCCGCAAAACTTGCGTCATGACGCGGATTTTTCAGAATCAGCGGCGGGCGGCTGTTGCAGACGGGCGAGCCGTTCGAGTAATTCATCTTTCCATGATTGTGCCAGCGGACCGACGGCCGCCAGGGCCTCGGTAAGGTCGCGGTCCAGCTTGCAATGATGCAGAATATGATTCGCGCGGGCAACCGGCCATTGGCTTTCCGGTCGCGCCAAAAGGGTCATGGTCATGCCGGGTTCCACATAACCTTCTTCCAGCACGCGCAGATACCAGCCGCTGCGCCCATTCTGAATTACCATTGCCACAAGTTCATTCATCCGCCAGCGGCGGGCCAGTTTCCAGCACGGTTGCCGCGGCTGAGAAACTTCCACGCGCGCCGCGCCTAAAGCATAGACATCTCCAATGCAGACTGTCCGTTCATTAAGCCCATCCACCGTAAAGTTTTCACCAAATGCGCCATGGGGCAGGTCCCGCCCGATTTCGCGTTTCCAGTCCGGATAATGGTTTGCACTGTAGGCCAGGACGGCCTTGTCCGGGCCGCCATGGTGTTTCAGGTCCGCCTGGCCGTCACCAGCTAGATTGGTGCGGCCCAGAAAGACGCGACCGACCAGGGGTGATTTGAAAAACCCGGTAGTCCAAGGTTTGTCGTGCGTGTTGGTGGCATCGGGCGAGCCGTAGTTTTGGGGCTTGCCTACGCAAAGCGTGACAAGAGTTCCAGCCGCAGGAATCGGATTGTCCGTATAGCTGGATAAACTGAATTCTGAATCCTTCGGCATAAGGAAGGATTTTAACACCATGAAAAGCCTCCTGTAAACCCGAGACAAACCGATGTGTCAGGCCGGGTGCCGCCCCACAAGATGCCGGGCCTTACATTTGATTTGCCGAATCCGGGATTGCCGTCCGCGCGGGTCAGGCGCGGGCGGCAACTGCGGATTGACAAGCCGATGGCGGATACCCGAACCGCCGGCGGCACAAATGCCGCTATCAGGTTCCGACCGGCGTGGCCACCGGGTTGTCTTCCATATCCAGTTCGGCTCCGCTTTCTGTATATTCGAACTGGTGAAGCGTTTCGGGCTTGACTGTTTTATCCCGCCTGACTCCGGCGATCCATATTATTCCCAGCAGCACGTAAACGCCGAAAATATACGGAAAATAATTTACCGGCGGGGTAGGTACTGGATAAACCGTACCGATCGCGGGCACCAGAAGCAGTAAAACCGCCAGCAGGCTCATGAAAATATTCTGAGGTTTCAGTTCGCCGATGCGTTTCAGGTAGACCGGTGCGGCAATAGAAATGACAAAATAGGCACCGCAGAATCCAAAGGCTCCGAACGTTCCAGCCCAGTTAAAGGCATCCAGAACCGCCATCTGAAATCCTCCAATTCCCATAGCCGCGGTCAGGATTCCTGCAGTCGGAATAATGAACTGCAGGATAGCGAGTGTGGTAATGGCCACGTGCGGGGTCAGGTTATGGTGGTGGGCTTTGGCGGCCGCCGAATGAAACACGCCCGATCGGCTCATGGAAAAAATAATTCTGGCACCGGCGTTCATGCAGGAAAGCGACAGAGCGAAAAAGCTGATCATGGCGCCGCCTGAAATGAGGACCCCCAGCCAGGGCAGGTGCATCATTTTGGAAAGCGTGTTCAGTGGCGCGGCGAGTTGATCGAGTGTGGGTTTGTGATTTTTTAACGCCAGAGTTTCTATGTAAGTAACCAGTACGAAGAATATCCCCGTCACAATAAGGCTGGTAATGACGGCGCGTGGTATGTTGATTAACGGCTTTTTAGCCTCTTCACCGAATGCGGTGGCGGCCTCAAAGCCAACCAGACTGAAAATGGCGACCACCACGCCCAGCCCGATGGTGCTCATGGATGTCCCCGCGAAGGTCAACTGGGATGTATCCACCACGCCGGTGTGTACGGTTACCACGAACATCAGAGCGAGAATAAGCGTGACCGAAATACCCTCCAGAACAAGACTCATAATGGTGGAAAGTTTGATATCTCTATAAGCCAGATACCAGGCGATTCCAGCGCACACGGCGAACAGTCCGATGGACAATGCCGAATTGTTGGGCACACCCACAAGGCCCAGCAGCACCTTGGTGAAATGCGTGAAGCCGGTTACCCCCGCGATTCCAATGAAAAGATAAGCCCAAATCAGGCACCAGCCCCCAATGCCGCCTCCGGCCTTGCCCAAGCCGCGCACTGAATAATCATACATGGATCCCGCCGTGGTCGACCGTTTGGCGAATTGATTGAGATTCATGGCCACACACAACAGCATGACAGTGCCGAACGCATAGCAAAGCCAGCCCAGACCGCCGGCGGTTCCGAACATCAGGGGAACAATAAGGGCTGCGGTCATGGTGGGAGAGATAAGCGCGATTGCCTGGGCGAGCACCTCCCAAAAATTCAGACAATTCGCACGCAGCTTCGGTTTGGTGGACATAGTAAACTCCTTGTTTGATGAATGCCTTACGGGCGCAGAAAGGCACTGATACGCGCAGCGCTCAACCTGTCCCGAATTTTCAGAGTTTCCATCCACCACCGGTGGGCCATCTGCCGGGCTTGCCAGCCCAGCCGGTAAAACTATCGTTTCCAATCCGCATGCGTGCCAAATGCATATCAGGCCGACACTATCGCAACATCGCAGGGCACAAGCGTTGATTCATTCGGCAATGCGCTGGCCCGCCGGCCGAGGCGGGCGCGCGAAAGGCCGGGCTTCCAGCGGGCATGCCACTACAATCAATTCTGCATCCACGTTATTCATCGCATCAAGCCGGTGAGGGAGGCGGGAATCAAAATGGGCGCTGTCTCCGGCGGAAAGAATTTCCGTTCGTGCGCCCACGGTGACGCGCAGCCCTCCGGAAAGCACAAAAAGCCATTCTTCGCCCTCATGGGAGTACCGATCCACCTCGGTTCGGCCCGGCGAAACCACCACACGAATGGGTTGTAGATTGAAGCGGCTGGCACCCGTGGACAGTGGCCAGTAGGTCAGTCCATTTGCCTCCTGCGGCAGGCCTTTTTCGGCCCGCACCACCTGAATATCCGCGGCAGTATCGGGCGCGCAAAAGAACGCTCCTACGGCCACACCATACGCTTTAGAAAGTGAAAGCAGCGCTGCCAATGACGGCCTGCGTTCACCGCTTTCAAGTCTTGAAAGTTGCGGCTTGGAAATGCCGCTTCGTTCGGCGAGCTCATCAAGGGTCCAACCACGGCCTTCACGGATGGAACCAAGCCGGTACCCAAGCTCGGTAATAGATCGCTCTACATCGTTCAGGGTTACTGGTTCCATGGTCACTCCAAGCACAGCGGCGGCTGACTGCTGGCAACAATTTTTGTCTGGCAGTCAACAAATTAGGCACAAAAGTACCTACCACAGTGGTAATGCAAAGGGCGTGCCAATCGGGATGGAATCAAGGCTTGTTGGGGTATCATTTTTATGGCAACGCAGAGGACGGGCCATGGCCCGAAGAAAAACTGGCGGCTTTGTGTGTGCTTTTCGTGTGCGCTGATCCCCTGAATTGTCTGCACCCAGAAATCAGTGTAGTCTCATTTGCGGTTTGACTGCCAGTAACCAACCAACAGAACCACAAATGACACGGATTAAACGGATTGGGGTAATGTACTGGCAGGCGGTTGTCACAGCATTTCCCCCGCAACCGTGATTTTACCGAGTATCACCGCGCCCGGATTGGTTACGGCATAGTCGCGATGTGCAATCCGCGGAGCGACACGTTCTGCCAGCGCGCCGCGCGACGGGCATAGCCCGCTAAGTGGCACGTAAAAGTTGAAAAACGTTCCGTATTTCGGTTTTGTTTCAGCAACGCAACTAAAATGTTGTGAATTTACCGGTGGGCTATGCGTCAGCCTGGACGGGACCACCGTCACAATTCGTCGGGCAGGTTCAAACGGTAGCCCACACCCGTTTCGGTCATGATATACCGTGGCTCAGACGGTTCTGGCTCCAGCTTTTTGCGAAGCTGGTTCATATAAACGCGCACATAATGAGTCTCAAAAACGTGGGCGGTGCCCCAGACGGCCTTCAGAAGTTGTTGATGTGTCATCACTTTTCCGGCATTTCGCATCAGCACTATCAGCAACCGGTATTCATGCGGAGTCAGACGCACCGGATTTCCGCCGACTGTGACAGTTCGCGCTTCCTGATTGACATGAATATCACCGATAGACAAATTCGGCGAATTCGGCTGGGCTGTTGCCGCCGCCCGGCGCAGTGCGACGCGTACGCGGGCCAGCAATTCGCCGACGCCGAAGGGCTTTGTGAGATAGTCATCAGCGCCGGCGTCCAGAGCGTCAATTTTTCCGCGTTCGTGCCCGCGTGCGGAAACGATCAGAATAGGAACCTTGGAAAGCCGCCGTAGGTCTTGAAGCACCTGAATTCCTTCGCGGTCGGGCAGGCCGAGGTCCAGGATGACCAGGTCCGGCGGCAGCAGGCCAAAAGCTCGCAGTCCTGCTTCCGCGGTGGAGGCCTCCTGCACGCGGTATTGCTGGCCGGTGAGGGCAATATTCAGGAATCGGCGAATGGCCGGGTCGTCTTCGATTACAAGTATTAATGCTTTAAAAGCGTTCATTACAGGTCATCTGAACCGCCCGGTGCCTGCGGGTCAAGTGCGGCGGGTATTGTGTGAATGGTCTGGGTGGGGGCGACGGGCAGGTGCAGTATAAACTCGGCACCACCACCCGCTCGCGGACGGCCGATTATTTGGCCCTTGTGCAATTGCACGATGGCGCGGCAGATAGCCAAACCAAGACCTAATCCGCGGATCGGGCGGCGTTCGGAATCGCTGTTGCTGTCGGAACTCTGGCCGCGATAGAATTTCTCAAAAATACGGTGCATTTCCTCCGGTGCCAGTCCAACGCCGCGGTCCATGACACGAATTTCCACTGAGCTTGCGGTGGGTCTGGCTTGAATTTCGACGGGGGTTTGCACCTGCGAGTGTTCCACCGCATTTTCCAGAAGATTGGATAGAACCTGTTCAAGTAAAATTGGATCGCCACTTATCTCAGGCAAGCCGTCGGCGACATCCAGCTTAATTTCCCGATCCGCAATCACTTTTCGCCAGCGGCTGGCCACCGCGACAATCAGCTCTTCTATATCCACCACGTCGCAGTGCAGAATTGCTTTGCCGGATTCCAGTCGCGTCATTTCAAGCAGCTTTTCAATGAGTTTTTCCATCCGTTGCGATTCGGCCGCAATGGTTGTGATCAGTTCGTTCCGCATTGAAGTGGCCATGGTATGTCCGGCCTCCAGTATGCTGGTGGCCGAACCAGTTATGGCGGCCAATGGGGTGCGGAGATCATGTGATACCGCGGAAAGAAGTGTGTTGCGCAGCAATTCAAGGTCGGTTCTTTCGCGGATGCGCTGACTTTCCTCGGAAAGAATCATGCGTTCCATGGCGACGGCTGTTTGTGCGGTAAAGGCTTCAAGTGTGCGCATCTGGTCCGGATATCCGAGCTTGGCTGAATCACCAGGCACAAGAATAAGCGCGCCAATCGTGTTCAGCACGCCCTTAAGCGGCAGATACAATCCCTTTGCGGATGGGAGCGTATTGGTCGTTGCCCCGGCGCGCTGTCCATGCCTGATCACCCAATCGGCTACGCCAAGTTCTTTGTCATCCAGCGTCAGGCCTTTCGAAGCGCAGGCCAGAACGGGCACGCCAGATGGCGCTGGCCGCAGAATTCCCACGCCGGAATCGAAGAATTCCCCCACATGCCGTACCGCCGTCTGCATGACTGCGGTCTGATCTGAGCATAAAATAAGTTCACGGCTCAATTGCAATAAGGCATTCGTGCGCTGTTCGCGCAACCGCGAAAGGCGTTCCTGGTCGCGCAGCCGCGTGGTCAGCGTGCTGATGACCAGTCCGGTCAGAAGCATAACGCCAAAAGTAATCAGATACTGCGTATCCGATACCGCAAATGAGTAGTACGGACGCACCACAGTATAATCAAAAGCCAGAACGCTCAGGACTGTCGTGACTATTCCCGTGGTGCGGCTGTAACGTGCGGATACCCAAAGCACGCCCAGCAGGTAAAGCATAATGACATTGATATCAGACAATCCCAACCCATGATACAGACCGATGCCCAGGGCGGTATTGACCGCGACGACGGCCAGGGCAATTACCCATTCGCGCCGATGCCATTCCTTTTTATACGCAGAGCGGGGTGCCGTGGTGGAGTCCGCATCTTCACGAATCAGGACCAGTTGAATATCACCACTCTGTTGAATTAAGGAATCGATGAAAGATTGTCTGAACCAGCGGCGCCATCCCCGCGTTGCCGGCTTGCCAATTAAAATGCGATCCACCCCTCGCTTTTTGGCGTAGGCGATAATTTCCAATTCCGGTCGAATTCCGGAAAGCGATACGCTTTGCCCGCCCAACTGATGGGCCAGATCAAGTGTGTGCGCCACGCGGTTGCGGTCTGCCTCCGACAGCCGCCCATGGGCGCTGGTTTCCACATAAAGGGCGATCCATTCGGCCTTCCAGGCCGCGGCCATACGCGCCGCCGTGCGTACGAGATTGACCGAGGATGGACTCGGTCCCACGCAAACCAGCACGCGCTGGGAAACCGCGGATAAATCGCGCTGCGTATGCTGCTGGCGAAACGTGTCAATATCCCGATTTATCCGGTCCGCGGTCTGCCGCAGGGCCAACTCGCGCAGCGCCAGCAGGTTGCCCATTGTAAAAAAGTGATGCAGTGCCGCATCGGCGCGCTGGCGGGCATAAATTTTGCCATCACGAAGGCGTTCAATGAGCTTTTCCGGCGGTAAATCCACCAGTTGTACTTCAGTTGCTGTCTCGAATATCGAGTCGGGCAAAGTTTCGCGAACCTTCACGCCGGTGGCACGCTCCACAATGTCGTTCACAGATTCCAGATGCTGTACATTTAAGGTGGTATACACATCGATGCCTGCGGAAAGCAGTTCCGCAACATCCTGCCATCGCTTGGCATGACGCATTGCCGGCGCGTTGGTGTGCGCAAGTTCGTCGACCAGAATTAATTCCGGATTGGCGGCCAATGCCGCATCCAGGTCGAATTCTTTCAATATTGTTCCGCGGTGTTCCACCAGTTTATATGGCAGAATATCCAGCCCCAGAAGCAGCGTTTCGGTTTCCGGACGAATATGCGGCTCGGCATAGCCGACCAGAACGCTTACGCCAGCCTCGGCCTTGCGACGGGCTTCTTCCAGCATCGTGTACGTTTTCCCGACGCCCGCCGCGGCTCCAAAAAAAATCTTCAGTTTGCCGCGGCGCTGACTCGATTCTTCGTGTTGCGCGTGACGAAGCAGTGAATCGGGATCTGGCCGCTGATTCTCGTGCATATTCGTTTTTCCTTCTGTTTTCAGTGGCGGGCGGTCGCCGGGGTGCTGGCGCTCAGGCGGTCCAGTGCCAGATTCAGCAACAGCACATTCACATGCGGCGATCCAAGAAGCCCAAATGTCCGTCCCCGGCATTCGTCACGCACCAGATGCCGCACCATGTGGGCCGGCAGCCCGCGTGCCTTGGCTACCCGGTTGACCTGGTAAAATGCGGACGCCGGGCTGATATCCGGGTCCAGCCCGCTGGCCGAATCGGTTACCAGATCAACCGGTATCGGGCCTTTCTGCGAAGGATCTGCCGCATGCAGCCGTGCCACGCGCCGTGCCACGTCCGCATAAAGGGTGGGATTCGACGGCCCGAGGTTTGATCCCGAGCCGCAACCTCCCGTGGCGGCATTATAAGCGGTGTAAGGGACTGGGGATGTAGCGGAGGGCCTTGGCCAGAAATATTGCGGCCCGTAAAAGTCCTGACCAATCAAACGTGAACCTACCACTTTACCCCGGGCGTTGAGCACCAGACTGCCGCTTGCCTGCCCGGGAAACAGCGTGTCAGCCAGAAGCGTGACCGCAAGCGGATAGGCCAGCCCGGTCAACCCCGCCAACACTAGAAATACGATTATGGCACAGCGTAACTGCCAAAGCATTGGATTCTCCTTATGCAGAATGATGTTCATTTATGTCAGGTGCATGGCCACAAGGGCCATATCGATAAGTTTAATACCAATGAACGGGACAATCAGTCCGCCCAGACCGTAAATGAGAATATTGTGCAGGAGCAGCTTGCCCGCGGGCAGCGGTCGGTATTTCACCCCGCGCAGCGCCAGGGGAATAAGCGCGACTATGATCAGGGCATTAAAGATAACCGCGGACATAATCGCACTGGCGGGCGTGGCCAGATGCATGATGTTCAGTTTTTCCATGGCCGGATAAATGCCGGCAAAAATGGCCGGAATAATGGCGAAATACTTGCTGACATCGTTGGCGATGGAAAAAGTTGTCAATGAGCCGCGGGTCATCAGCAATTGTTTGCCGATCACTATCACTTCAATGAGTTTTGTCGGATTGGAATCCAGGTCCACCATGTTGCCGGCTTCCTTAGCCGCCTGCGTGCCGGAATTCATCGCAACGGCAACATCCGCCTGCGCCAGGGCGGGAGCATCGTTGGTGCCATCCCCTGCCATGGCTACCAGCCGTCCGCCTTGCTGATATTCGCGAATCAGTTTCAGCTTGGCTTCGGGTGTGGCCTGGGCCAGAAAATCGTCCACGCCCGCTTCGGCGGCAATCGCGGCGGCGGTCAGGGGATTGTCGCCGGTTATCATGATGGTTTGAATTCCCATGCGGCGAAGTTCGGCGAATCGCTCTTTAATGCCGCCTTTCACCACATCCTTAAGTTCTATAACCCCCAGCACGCGGGCACCTTCGGCCACAATCAGCGGCGTGCTGCCGCGCCGTGCCACAGCATCAGCCTGCATTCGAACTTCGGGGGGCAGCGAACCGCCGACGGAACGCACGTATTCGTCTATCGCGGCCAAAGCCCCTTTGCGAATTTGTCTGTTGGGCAGGTTGACCCCTGACATTCTGGTTTGTGCGGAAAAGGCCACAAATTCCGCGCCCAGATCATCCATGACCCGTTCGCGCATTCCAAACTGTTTTTTGGCCAGCACGACAATGGACCTGCCTTCTGGCGTTTCATCAGCCAGAGAGCTTAACTGTGCGCCATCAGCCAACTCCGTATCTGTGACACCGGGGGCTGTCACAAATGCAACTGCCTGCCGGTTGCCCAACGTAATCGTTCCGGTTTTATCCAGCAGAAGCACATCCACATCGCCCGCCGCCTCCACCGCGCGGCCGGAGGTTGCAATGATATTGGCCTGAATCATCCGGTCCATGCCGGCAATGCCAACGGCGGAAAGCAGCCCGCCAATGGTGGTGGGTATCAGACAAACCAATAAGGCCACCAGCACGGTCATGGCCACCGGTGACCCGCGACCGTTCGCGTGAACGGCATACACGGAAAATGGCAGCAGGGTCATGCAGACCAGCAGGAAAATAATGGTCAGCTTGGCCAGCAGAATATTCAGAGCAATTTCATTGGGCGTCTTCTGGCGGCTGGCGCCTTCCACCAGGGAAATCATGCGATCCAGAAAAGTTTCACCCGGATCGCAGGTCACGCGCACAATAAGCCAGTCGGAAAGCACTCGTGTGCCGCCGGTGACGCTGGACCGGTCGCCACCGGATTCTCGAATCACGGGTGCTGATTCACCGGTAATGGCGGATTCATCCACTGAAGCGACACCCTCCGCCACTTCGCCATCTGCGGGGATCGTTTCGCCGGCTTCCACCAGCAGAATGTCGCCCTTGCGAAGTGTGGTGGCGGGCACCATGTGTGTTGTGGCGTCGCGACGGACTTCGGAAAGTTTACGGGCCGGCGTGTCGCGCCGTGCGCGGCGTAATGTATCGGCCTGGGCTTTGCCACGGCCTTCCGCCATGGCTTCGGCAAAATTAGCAAACAACACGGTAAACCAGAGCCATACGCTGATACCCAGAATAAACCCCGCGGGCGCTTCACCATGACCCAGGCAGGCCTGAAAGAACAGCAGAGTGGTTAAAATGCTGCCAATGAAGACCACACACATGACCGGATTGCGTATCTGAATGTGCGGGTCCAGCTTTTTAAGGGCGTCGACAATGGCGCGGCGTATGATAGCGGCGTTAAACAGGATGGGGGCCGGTTTTGCGGTTGGGGATGACATGAAATGTCTCCATATGATTAGAGGTATATAAAATGGGGCAATCTGAAGGTCGTCAATGCATCATCTGAAAATATTCCGCGATCGGTCCCAGCGCCAGCGCGGGTAGAAATGTAAGCGCCCCGATCAGCACCACGATGGCGGCAAGCCACACCACAAACAGGGCGTTGTGGGTCGGAAGCGTCCCCCCGGATACGGGAACAATTTTTTTCCGCCCCAACGACCCCGCGATGGCCAGAACCGGCACAATCAGCCAGTAGCGTGATATCCACATCATGATTGCTCCGGCCAGGTTGTAAACCAGGTTGTTGGTATTCAATCCGGCAAAGGCGCTGCCATTGTTGTTGCCCACGGAACTCGCCCAATAAAGAATTTCGCTGTAGCCGTGCGCGCCAGGATTGTTCGTGGCCGCCACTGCGGACGGCACGCAAACGGCCGTTGCCGCGCCCAGCAGCACCAACGCTGGCGGTATCAGGACAATCAGTGCCGCCATTTTCATTTCAAAGGCCTCGATCTTTTTCCCCAGATATTCCGGTGTGCGGCCTACCATCAGGCCGGCGGCGAAAACGGCGACAATCACAAAGGCCAGCATGCCATAGAGTCCGGACCCCACGCCCCCGAAAATGATTTCGCCCATTTCCATCAACCACAGCGGTATCAATCCCCCAAGCGCGGTATAAGAATCGTGCATGGAATTGACGGATCCGTTGGATGCCGCGGTGGTCGCGGTGGCCCAAATGGCGGAATCCGTTACGCCAAACCGCGTTTCTTTACCTTCCATATTTCCGCCGGACATCAATGCCGAATGGGTCTGGTCCACACCATGAAATACAATGCCGGGATTGGCTGTATGTTCCGCGGCCACACAGCCGATCATAAGCGGTACAAAAATCAGCAGCATGGTGACCAGCAGAGCCCAGCCCTGTCGCGTGTCACCGACCATTGTCCCGTAGGTGTAACAGAGAGCTGCCGGAATCAGCAGAATCGCCAGCATCTCCAAAAAATTACTCAAGGCAGTTGGGTTTTCAAAAGGATGCGCGGAATTTACACCGAAAAAGCCGCCTCCATTGGTACCCAACTGCTTAATGGCAACCTGTGAAGCCGCGGGCCCCAGCGGCAATATCTGATGCTTCACCCAAACTGTCTGATTCATCAATTTGCCGTCGGTTCCCGTTACCGGATTGCTGTAGCTGACGGGCTGAACCAGCGGCACGGACTTATATGGATTCAGAGTCTGCACCACACCCGTAGAAACCAGACCTATTGCCAATACAAACGACAGCGGCAACAGGATATAGACCACGCCGCGGATCAGATCCACCCAGAAATTGCCAAGATTGGCGATTTGCTTTCCGCGAATGCCGCGAATAAGGGCCACCAGTACCGCCATGCCGACACCCGCGGAAACAAAGTTCTGCACCGTCATCGCCAGCATTTGTGTCAGGTAGCTAAGTGTGGTTTCGCCGTTGTAGCTTTGCCAGTCGGTATTGGTGGCAAAGCTGATGGCGGTATTCAACGAAAGATCAGCCGCCACGCCGGGAAAATGTTGGGGGTTTAGTGGCAGGAACCCCTGAACCCGCTGAAGCATGTAAACCGCCAGCGCACTAAGCAAACTGAAAAGCATGACGGCGACTGCATAAGTACTCCAGGTCATGGCCGTGTCGGCGTTAATGCCGCACAGGCGACAGGTCAGCGTTTCAAGCCATCCGAGAGCCTTTTTCATAAAGTTGGGCCTGCCCTCATAAACGCAGGCCATATACGCGCCCAGTGGCTTCACCAGCAACAGCAGCGCTCCAATATAAAGAGTCATTTGTAACCAGGCATTCAAAGGCATTAAAACTTCTCCGGAAAAAGCATGGCGAAAATCAAATAGCCCAGCATCGCCAAGGACAACAGGGCACCGAGCCAATCCATCACCGTCATGGCCTGTCTCCTAAAATGATGCACAATTTAAGCAGCCCAAGCGTGAGCGCCATAAGTGCAGAAGTCACACCCAACATAAGCCAGTCCATATTTTTTTCTCCGGCAACATACGTTTCATGCACAATGCACAAGCCTGTTGTATGTGAACGGATTTCAAGATGCTGTAAAAAAATCGGCCGGTGGTATCAAGAAACTATCAAGACGCGAATCGGTGGATATTCTTTCGACCGTGGCTGTTTGGTGGGCACCAGCATTCCCGCAGAGTAAATATAATTATTCGCAAAAGCAATTTTGGCTTTTCGTGAGAAAATTCAGGCTCGGAAAGGGCCAAACTTCTGTTTGGTTGCCAATTCCAATCAAGGAGTAACCTGCCAGCATCCGATAATTAAATAATGGTGCGATTGTTTGGATGCATTCGACCTAGCAAGCCCGGATGGGCGGATTCGCGTTCCGCCGCAGGCGAAGAACTGGACATGGACGACCGGTGAGCCGTGAATGATTCAAATTTTCGCAAATATCAAAATTAATGTCTGTTGTGTTTGTGGTTTTAGCTGATTTGTTCGGCTAAACTAACAAGTGTGTAGAGAGATTTTATTATTCCACAGGCTGTGAGCTTGTTGTAAATCAGCCTGTGATCATTCGGAGACTTCATCGTGGACACCTCGGACTCTTTGGGCCGTCCAATTGATTCGGTAAATGCCCTGAACGCGGAATTTCTTCAAGACCTTTATCAGAAATGGCAGCAGGACCCGCAATCGGTTGATGCCCAGTGGCGCTGGTTTTTTCAGGGCTTTAACCTGGCATCCGACGGGGCGTTATCGGCGGGGGCCAGCCAGTCCACCGCCACAGCGGCGCCGACAGGTCTGGCGGCCGAGCCAGATTTGCAGATCGCCGACCTGATTCACAGTTATCGCGAATGGGGCCATTTGATCGCCGATTTGGACCCGCTGGGGCGGAATCAGACAGAGCATCCGTTTTTAGGGTTGGAAGAATTCGGCCTGCGCGAAGCCGACTTGGACCGTATGGTCAAGGCTGGAAGCTTTGCCGGCAACAGCGTTGTGTCGCTGCGGCAGCTTATTTCCATGCTCCGCGCCACCTACTGCGGCACGCTTGCCGTGGAATATATGGACATACAGGATCCGGCCCAGCGCGCGTTTTTACAGGAACGCATGGAGCCGATGTTGAACAAACCCGAGCTGACCGCCGCGCAGCGGAAATTTATCATGTCTCGCCTGATCGCGGCCGAAGATTTCGAGCAATTTCTCCAGCGTCGGCATCCGACAGTCAAACGCTTTTCCATAGAGGGGGCGGAATCACAAATTACTTTGCTGGACGAATTAATTGAACATGGAGCCGCACTGGGTGTAGATGAAATGATTTTCGGGATGGCACACCGCGGGCGACTGAATGTGCTGGCTCATATCCTCAAAAAGCCTTATGAAATGATTCTTGCCGAGGTTCTGGACCGCCCACAGAAACTGGGTGGCGACGGGGATGTGAAATACCACCTCGGCTATGCGTACGATCATACCACGCAGGCCGGCGGGTCTATCCACCTTTCCTTGGCGGCGAATCCAAGCCATCTGGAAATTGTGGACCCGGTGGTGGAGGGCATCGTCCGCGCGAAACAAAACCGCAAAGGAGATGTGACCCGTCAGCGCGTGGTGCCCGTCCTGATTCACGGCGACGCGGCCTTTACCGGGCAGGGGATTGTATCTGAAACACTGTATCTATCAGAGCTGGAGGCCTACCGCACGGGGGGCACGATTCATATTATCTGTAACAATCAGATCGGATTCACGACCGACCCGACCGATTCCCGTTTCACGCGGTATCCTAGCGATATTGCCCGCGCCATTCAGGCGCCAGTTTTTCATGTCAATGGCGATGATCCGGAAGCGGTTGTGCACGCGGCACGCCTTGCGATGGAATTCCGCCAGCGATTCAAGGCGGACGTCATTATTGATCTGGTCTGTTACCGTCGCCGGGGCCACAATGAATTAGATGATCCCAGCGTGACCCAGCCGGTGGTTTACCGGCAAATCGCCAAACACCCCACGACCCGCCAATTGTACGCCAAGCGCCTTCTGGAGGCTGGCGTTACCAATGCGGCCGATCTGGACGCCATGGCGGCACAGGTGCATGAACGCCTCGAAAAAGCTCAGGAATATGCACAAACGTTCAAGCCCACAGATTTGCCGCCCCCGACCCGCGGACCTTGGCGAGACGTGGTGAAGGCGCCACGTGATATTCGTGACTGGCGTGTGGAAACCGCGGTACCCGCGGAACGCCTGACTCAAATCGCCCGTCAGGTCTGCGCTATGCCCGAGGGATTCAATGTCCACCCGAAGGTTGCGCAGATGTACAAAATGCGGCTTGAATCCGTGACCAAGGGTACGGACATTGACTGGGGCTGCGGCGAAATGCTGGCGATTGGCTCGCTGCTGGATCAGGGAATTTGGGTGCGACTGACCGGACAGGATGTGTGCCGTGGCACATTTAGTCATCGCAATGCGGTTATTTACGATTCCCAGACCGGTCGCGGCCACACCCCGCTCGGTGCTTTCTGCGAAAACAAATCCCGTTTTACCATCATCAACACCATGCTTTCTGAACTGGCTGTGGTGGGATTTGAATACGGCTTTTCATCTGCAGATCCGCAGGCGCTTGTCATGTGGGAAGCGCAATTCGGCGATTTTGTAAACATGGCCCAGCCGATTATTGACCAGTTCATCACCACTGCCGAAACAAAATGGGGCAAATACAACGGGTTGGTCATGCTGCTGCCCCACGGTTACGAAGGCCAGGGGCCGGAGCATTCCCATGCCCGCCTGGAACGGTTTTTACAATTGGCCGCTGAAGATAATATTCAGGTCTGCAATCCGACCACTCCGGCGCAATATTTTCATCTGCTCCGGCGGCAGGTGCTGCGCCAATTCCGCAAGCCGCTGATTGTCATGGCTCCCAAAAGCCTGCTCCGGAACAAACTGGCGGTTTCCAGCATTCAGGATTTTGCCAGTGCCCAGTTCGAAGAAATTATCGATGAAATCCGCCCGCTGGAACGCTCGCGAGTGCGCCGTGTTCTGATTTGCAGCGGAAAAATCTACTACGAACTGCTTGCCGAGCGCGAACGCCACCGCATTACGGATATCGCCATTCTGCGACTGGAACAGATTTATCCTTTCCATGCCGAACGGCTGACTGAAATCGCCCGCACCTATCCCAAGGGAGTGGAAATGGTCTGGGTACAGGAGGAACCGCGGAACAACGGTGTGTATCCGTTTATTGGCGCCAAACTGCACTATCATTGGCCAGGCATGCAGAAGCTGACGTACATTGGCCGCAAACCGTCCAGCAGTCCCGCCGCCGGTTCGCATGAACGCCACCACCACGAACAGGAAGAAATTATTATACGGGCTTTGAATCTTTCCCTGACGGAACTGGAAAAACAGGACCACAGCCTGAGCAATGGCAAAGTAGCCGCGCCCAGCCAGGTCGAAGTAACGGAAGGGACACCCGTAGGCAAGTAAAACAACGCCCGGCCGCCGGCCGGGGCCAGATGGATGTTGTGGAACCGCAAGGATGTTAACAGGAAAGTATGATTCCATGAGTACGACACAAGTAGATTTATTTGTTCCAGGCCTGGGCGAATCAATTACGGAGGCCCGAATCGCCAATTGGGTGAAGACCGATGGCGATTCAGTGGTTGCCGATGATGTGGTGGCGGAGTTGGAAACGGATAAAGCGACGGTAGAACTGCCCGCCGGTTCAACTGGCGTATTGCGGATTGTCAAAGATCGCGGTCAAACCGTGAACGTAGGTGACCTGATTGCGCGCATTGAACCCGGCGCGGCGGGTGGTAAGGCGATCGCCGCCTCGGCCCAGAAGACGCCACCGGCCCGAAATCTGGCACCATCGGTCCAGCGCCTGGTGACGGAAAAGAATCTGGACCCCGCAAAAATTTCGCCCACCGGTCCGGGAAATCGCATCACCAAAGCGGATGTCGTGACCCATCTGGATGCCAAAGATGCGGCAGCCACGTCCCAGTCGGATGCCGCCGCCGCTGAAACTTCCCGTGCCGTCCGCCAGTCCCAACCCGGAAGGCCAACCGCCGTCCCGGCGGATGCCGCCAGATCCGCCGCACCGGTCATAGCCGCGGCCGCTGATGGTCCGGAAGAAACGCGTGTGGAAATGTCCAAGCTGCGCGAAACCGTGGCGCGACGGCTGGTCGAGGCACAGCACACCGCCGCGATTTTGACTACTTTCAATGAAGTCGATATGTCCGCGGTCATGTCGTTGCGCGACAAATACAAGGAAAAATTTGAAAAGACCCACAGTGTCGGGCTCGGTTTCCTGTCCTTTTTCGCAAAAGCCGTCTGTGCCGCCGCCAAAGCCGTTCCCGTGGTGAATGCCCAGCTTCAGCAGCGGGCGATTGTCTACAAAAAACATCTGCACCTGGGTGTGGCCGTGGCTACGGAAAAGGGCCTTATTGTGCCCGTGGTGCGCTATGCCGACAAACTTTCCATGGCCCAGATTGAAGCCGAAATTAAGCGGTTGGCTACCCGCGCCCGCG
>JAJZOA010000360.1 GCA_021852225.1 Planctomycetota bacterium | reverse complement strand
CTGCTTGCGTTCCCATTCCTTCTGAATGATGATTCGCGGCCGTACCAGAATAAGAAGAATTCCAGTATCACGCACGTAGGACCGGTTGGTGAAAAGGCGGTTGATGAGCGGTATTTTAGACAAAATTGGGACGCCAGCTTCCACTTCAACCTCGCCCGCAAGGCGCTGGCCACCCAGCAGCAGAGTGCCACCATCTGGAACAGACACTGTGGTTGCCACCTGGGTCAACTGAACGTCAGGCAACTGAACAAAACCAAGGGCCGCCGGCGCGCCACCACCGGTAATATTCTGACCGGTAATATTAAAGGTGGTCAGACCAAGGAGTGTGGCCAAAGAGGGCTGAATGGTCATTTCAACATATCGTCGATCCGCCGAAGCGGTGGCCTGCACCTGCAACACCACACCGGTAGAAAGAGTGGACACATTTAAGGTAGGCGAGGCGGTTGCGATTGCGCCGACGCCGCCGGTGACCGTCTGGCCGCCGGTTTCGCTGGAGACAAAGTTCTGCTGCTGCGTGACCGTAATATAAGATTCCTGTCCGT
Source organism: Planctomycetota bacterium (assembly GCA_021852225.1). The sequence goes on along the minus strand of JAJZOA010000360.1, from coordinate 9,231 downwards.
TGTACAGGGTGACGCGTGGCGCTGTCAGCGTAGTGGAGTGTTCGCTTTCCTGCGTCGCCTGCAGAAGGAGGCTCAACTGGTAATTGGAAAGTATGCTTCCGCTGAAGTCCAAGGCGGATGTTGCCGCACTGAAATTCTTGGCAATATTGTTTCCAACACCGGTAGCCTGGGGCGTGGCAATTGTGGCGGTGTTGTTGCCAAAGGTGATCGGCCCAGTGCTGCCGCCGAACAGGGATCCCGTAGCGGTATTGGCCGTTGGTGCTCCGGCACCGTTGGTGGTGACAAACGCGGGAAAGCCAAGGCTCCACGAGAATCCAAAGAAGTTCAGGAAGCTGGAATTCACGATAAGGAATCGCGTATTAACTGAAATTTCAATCGCACGGGCTTCACGGAGTTTTTCCAGCAGACTTTCGATTTTTGACTGGTTATCTGGCGTCTGGCTGATTACCAACTGACCGTTAAGTTCGCGGACGTTGCCGGCGGTTCCGCCATTGGCAACCCACGAATTTCGGTCGACCGTGTTTTCAATCAGGCGGGTGATTTCACGAACCATCTGGCCGCGGGTTTTCTGGCCGCCATTGGCACCTCCCGCCGCCCCGCCGGCCGCGCCACCGCCGCCCTGAAACAGGCTCTGTCCACCGCCGCCGCCCAAACCACCGCCGCCAGACGCGCTGACCTGCGCGGTCGAATTCTGGGTTGCACTTTGCAGGTTGAAGGAGGGCGCATTGCCGCCAAAATTCGGCGGCTGAATCAGCAGGTCCGTGATGTCATAAACGCGAACCACTGACTGCTGAGCCAACTGATCTTTAGTGGAAATCGTGATCACGCCTTCATCTATGCTGTAGCCAAGCGTGGTTCCACTGGAACCTTGCGCCTGCTGAAGCACTATTGAAAGCACCTTTTTAAATGGAACACTGCGCAAGGTCAGGCTGATCGGGGTCTGGCGGGATACGCCGGCGTTGGTAAGGGCATTCCAGTTGACCACAATATTGGTGCCGGTTTCGTTTCGCAGAAGCTTGACCACTTCAGAAAACGGCTGGTCATTGACGGATAACCGACCGACGCTGTCATTGAGTCTGTTACGAACCAGCTTGTCGGCGCTGGATTCAGAGCTGTTTTGTTCAGCTTCGCGCATTTTGCTTAGCTCGGGCCAGTCGCTTGGATACACGATAAGATTGGTGTAAGGAATCAGGTCCTTTTCGCTCTTGATATCCTGTTCCTGGGCCTGTCGCGCACCTAAGTCGTGATAATGGTTCCAGCGATTGTATTCAATCTGGTCCTGCACCATGCGGCGCATCAGGCGGGCCTGATAGTTGGTCGGATCAATGGCAACAACCTGAAGCAGCGTCGCTTCGGCGTGGTTGTATTCAAGCCGCTTGTAATATTCGTCCGCCTGGGCCATCAGGCCTTTGACTTCGGCCTGGCGCTGAGCGACAAGCTGCCGCTCAATGTTCGCCTGGCTGGTTTGAATTTCATGCTGCTTAATGGCGGCGCTCTGACTGGCTGCAACCGCCTGACGATGTTCAATCATCGCAAGCTGGGCACTGGCACGGGCACGCATCGCCTGATATTCCGAGGCGGTGAACAGATGTCGGGCCGCCGCAGCGGTCGCCAATGCGTCATTGGCACGGTCGGCGGCCACACTGAAATGGCCCGCCTGCATTTCCTGATTGGATTGTTCCAGATCATGGTTAAACAACACCTGCGCACGTTGCGCATCAATCGCCTGATTGTACAGGCTTTGGCTCAACAGACCAGGAGCTTTGCCGGCTGCAAGTTTGGATGCGTTAGCCAGCCCCATGGAAGCCGCCTGATTCCGCGGATCAATGACCAGGGCATCATTAAACAGGGCAATCGCCCGTGAATAATTCGCCGCATGAACCGCCTGATCGGCTTGAAGGGTAAGCGCGGCGGAACGCTGGGCGTTAATTTCCGCAGCGGTCGGCATGACCGGCGCCGGCGTTGCAGATGCGGTCATGACGGGCATCGGCTTGGTCGCGGGCATTGTGCCAGCCGGTGCGGGTGCCGAAGCGGTTTGCGCGGGAGGTGTCGTTGATGTCATGTGTGCACTCGCTGGAGGTGTCTGAATCGCCACGGCTGCGCCTGTGGACGCGGGTTGAGCGGGTTGAGCGGGTTGAGACTCTGCGGCTTGCGGAGCCGTTACTTTGGCCGCCAACTGAGCCTGTTCAATTTTCTGCTGGGCCGCAAGAGCTTCCTGTTGCGCCTTTAAGGCCGCGGCATGCGCCGCCGCCTGCGCGGCGGCCGCGGCAGCCTGACGCTCCGTAGCAGCCTGTATTTCCTGGGACTGAAGTTGATCCGCCAATTTCGCCTGTGCCGACTTCTGCTGTTGGGCAACGGCTAACGCGGCCTGCTGGGCGGCGAGTTTCCGGGCGGCGGCTTCTTTGGTTGCTTCAGCGGCCGCCTGGGCCTGGGCCAATTGGGCCGCCTTTTCCTTTGCCGCTTCAGCCGCCGCGGCTTGGGCCGCTGCCTGGGTTGCCGCGGCACGCTGCTGTGCCGCAACAGCTTCCTGACCGGCAAGCTGATTGTTTAACGCGGGACTGGCGGTCGGCGTGGCTGACACAGAGACCGGTGCAGGTGGCGGAACCGTGGCTGTTGTCGCAACCGGTGTCGATTTGGCAATGGCTGCGGACTGGGCATTCACTGCGGCAACCCGTTGCTGGGCAATTAGATACTGGTAGTGGCCCGGAAGAGAATTTTCTGACCCTAAATCGGCACCAGCTACTGAAATGGCGTGAAGGTCGTTGGAAGCAGTCTGGTAGTCGCCCGCCTTATAAGCGGCGATCGCTTTGGCCAGCGTTGCCTTGAGTTGGGGAACCATTTCCTGCTGGCGTGCCTGGGCCAGGGCCAGATTGTCTTTAGCCTCACGTACCAATTCAGGCGTGGAGGCCGGACTGGCAATAATGTAGTTGTACAGATTGACCGCATGCGCCAGATGGCCATCGTTTAGCGACGCTTGCGCATTGCGAAACACCTGGCTGTTATGGGCAGCAGCCGAGATCGCCACGTCGATCTGCTGGAGCAGCGAATCCATGCTGGTCCGATCCGTCGGACTAAGATCCGCCGGATTGATCGTCAGGAGAACTTTCTTGGCAGTCTGGTAATCATGCTGGGCAAAAAGGCTCTGGCCGCGAGTCAACAGCGTGCCAGCCGCCGCCTGCGTACCCGTATCAGCCAATGCCAACGGGATCAGGGGCAGCGTGGCGCCGGCCAGAACAGCGCTTGAAATACCGACGGCCAGAATCCGAGAGCGAGTCATCTTCTTCAAGAGGAAACTCCTACATCCGCAAATTGCCAATACAACACCTTGATTTTCCGGTGCGTTATCAAAGATACGCGCCGCGGAAAATCACACACACTTATCAACCCAGGCTCTCTCCATGAATCAGGTACCGCGCCTTGCAGCCGCTATTCCGTATTCCGCGGCGACCTGACCATTCCATGCGACATTGCATTCCGCCGAGCCGCCGCCATACGCAAATCCCTTAAACTCTCCAGAACACGCCGCAAAACTTTTTAACATACTAAAAGCACACGCATGATGTTGCAACCGCCCGGCCGCCAATGACCGGGGCCGGTCCGCCTGGACTTCATGGCGTTGCCGCGGTCGCCGCGGCGGGCCGCCCAGTCTGATTCACGCGCCGCAGCAGTCTGGCCTCCAGCGGGCTGGCGGCATCCCATGCGGATCGCCGCACGCTCAGGTTATTGTGGGAATCTTCTACGACAGCGGAAATATTATTTCCGCCCGCGCGGACATCCGCGGCGACAAGTCTATAACCGGTGAAAAAGTTTACTGATTTAAACATCAGTCGTCCGGTTGTGGCGCTAATAATGGAGGTCGGGCGCACATCACCGATGTCCTGCCCCGGAGAGACATATTGCGTGGTGTATGTCCACATGCCATGAACCCATTTAAAAATCCGGAATTCCGCCTTTCCGTTCACCAGTCCGCCGCCACCATCAAGGAAAAAGTAAAGCCGATTGCGAACTGTCAAAGGTCGACTGACCATGGTCCACGGAGAATATATCCATGGCTTATTCTTAATCGCCGGATTATCGGATTTATAAGGAAACAAATAGGTCGGATTGTAAAGTGCAAGCCGCATTCGATAGCGATAGGTGGCACCGGGAACCACGTCGGTGTCACGAAGCCATATCGGGAACGATTTTTCCGCCAGCAGTGAGGAGATCGTCTGCGGTTGACCGGCCACACCGCCAGCACCGGCGACACCCGGAAAATTACCCGGAAACGCGCCGGGAAATCCGCCGGGAAAACCACCCGGAATGGTCACATTTGTCGGCTGATTCGCCACCACATTCTGACGAACCGGCTGCCGAATGATCCGCGGCACATTGAACCGGCCCCCGCCTGCCCCGCCGCCATTGAATCCACCCGGCGCCCCACCCGGAAAGCCGGGTGGAAACACGCCACCACCGGGTATATTTCCGCGGGGAATTGGATTCTGCTGATTGGCTGGCTTCGGAGGTGGCAAGCGCAGACGTATCTGTTCCAGCGGGTAGAATGCCGGCTCTAAAATATTTGAAGCCGCGGCATCAAGATTGGAAAGTATCTGCACACGGCCAGCGGCATCCTGACCGACCATCGGGGCCGGCGGCAGCGGATTCAGATAGAAGCCGTGGATTTTTTCCCAGCCGCTCCAGCGGCCATCAGTACCCAGAGTCTGCCGCTGCACTTGCACACGATAAAAAGTGGTGCGCTGAAATGAGGGCGGCAGCGCCGCGAATCCCGGCTTGGCAACCGCTGGCCCCTGCAGACTCGCCAGCCAGTCGGAAACAGGAAAGTCCGCGGATAGTTTTACCCATGCCACGTCTTTGGTGACGGGCGCGGCTGGAGTATTGGGGTTAACCGGCTGATTCGAATTATCTGCAAGAATCGCCACGCCACGCCCCTGCTTGATCTTCATGTCAGTAAGCGACGGCACAACGGGTGCGTAAAAAGTCTTGCCCCGAACGACCACTGTGTTAATGTTGGCGACTGGTTGATTCAGCGGGCCTATCGCAATCGGCGGCAAAGCGGTCACTACGGTACTTAATGGCCGAACCTGCCCATCGGCTATACCCTTGACCAAATTCGGCACATGCGCCACACCAGGCGAGGGATTCGCCGGGTGGCGAATCTGATTTTGCAATTGATGGACTGCGACGGTGATTTTATGCCCAACTTCGCCAGGCGCGACTTTCACACCGGCACTGTCCGGAAGCGGGACACTGTTGGGATCTTTCACAAGGTTGATCCAAGCCAGATAGACGAAGAACGCCGCTCCGACAAGCAGGATGGCCTTGTCCACATACCGTTCGAAAGGATTGATGTTTTTTATCTGCATTTCCAGTTCCCTACAGACCGCCGGGGGAATTCAATAGTCACGTCGTCACTGTGCCGCCGGCCTTGACGCAATTCCTAGCGCCGACCGGTAATCGGCGGGCATCACACGTTTGTTCCAGCGTGAAAACATCACACATTCAAACAACAGGTCCGCTCTGACCGCGGGCACCTTGCCATAGACATATCCCTGCGTAATGGCCTGAATCGGGTCCACGGTTCGAATATCCATGTTCAGTACAATATATCCATTGTTCTGATGGTACAACTCATTGATAAACTTATTGATCATCCATGGCTCGGCAACCAAGCTCACCTGCATCAGCACCACCTGATAGCGGGCGTTGCTTACATGCCCGGTCAGGGGGGCCCCGACCGCCGCTGTTCCCGAACCGCCGACGGATGGAATATTTGTTGGCATTCCCGGAAAACCGCCGGGTCCGCCGTAACCGGGCACGCCAGGATAGCCGCCTGGCATCCCTTGTGGTCGAAAGCGGGCCATATCCGCCGCATTGGCACCCGCCCCCCCATTGGTGCCCTGTGCCAGTTTTGAAGCGCCAAGAAGCAGATGGCCGTCATCTATCAGGTTCAGGCCGTTTCCCGAAGCGTTGCCGTAGGTTGCACCCATGGCGGCCGGAGCCTCGTTGCCGACGGTAATGTGAATAAGTCGCTTAATGGGCGATTCCCCGACATTGGTGCTGGACCGATTAAGCGCCGCAATCGCTCGCACTACATCGGCCTGCACCCATGTGTCCACAAATGCTTCGTATATTTGATCCGCGGTCGGCAGTGTTGTACTGTGAATGAAACTGCGTATCTGAAAGCTCCGGGGCGACGCATACACCTTTATCCCGGCCGCGGCCCGATACACCTGACGCCTTACAATTTCGCGTGTCAGGCGGGAATGAGCCCCGGTATCGGCATTTCCCGCTTCACCAACAGGCATGATGCTTGCCTGCTTTTTCAAGGCCCGCCTCACCAGTCGTTTAATCAGGCGAGCCGTCGGCGGTGTACCGGCATCCAGCATGGCCAGAAAGCCTCGAGAGCTTCTAAATTTTGGCAGAAACAACCGACGGTAGGCGCTGCGAAACTCGCCGCGGATCACCGCATCACGTGAAGGCCGCGGAAGCAGATCACGCATCGGCACACCATTAAGAAGGGGAATTGCCCGCGAACCGGAAAATGACACTCGAAAACTTGCGTTAGCGGCTTCCACCCGTTGTTGAACCCAATTCGCCTGCTGGGCAATTTTCTGCTGCACAAATTCTTTCGCCTTAATTACCTGCGGCGTCACCGGGCCGTTATATGATTTTTCACCAGGAATGCGGATGAACGTGCGGCCGAGGCTGTTGGCCATTGTTTCCGAGCCAAGCGATGCGATCATTGAATTGCGGAGCCGTTTGGATTTGGCTCCAATGGGGTAATACAGCGCGACAAGGGACAGAATCACCACAAGTGTGCAGATTATCAAAAGCAGATTCGCCTTGAGGAACTTCATTTAAACCTCCAACCGGTGAACCGGCGACCCATCACGCAATCGCGTGGCGCGCCGTCGCTCAACGCAGGTAAATCAAAAAGGTCATTCTAAAAGCCGTTGCATGAAGCAGCGACTTTTTCGTATTCGGATCAATCACGCCAAGCGTGGCCGTGCCTGACTGCCCGCCCCCGCCAAAGTTGCCCCCACCTCCGAAACCACCGGGCATTCCGCCAGGAAACCCACCAGGCATTCCCGGAGGAAACACGCCGCCGCCCGGCATACCGTTGTTAAAGCCACCCGGCGCTGTGGGCTGCGAATTTTCCGGAGTCGCCTTGACCTTCGGCAGATAATCCGGCAGAAATACTGAACTAAACTGTCCCCGCGTCGTCCCCCATGGGCTGAACCCCAGACCCGCCGTCCCGCTTCCACCGCCCGCCCCGACGATGTCCGCAATACGGGCTTCGTGCAGCGACCCCGATGGTATGACAATATGAAAAGGCAGGTCCGATTTAAGGCCCGCCGCAGCTTTTATCGTATCTCTGAAGTGCTCAAGAATGCGCAATGGCGGGTTATAAGGCGTATAGCCGGTCACCACCACTTCGTAACCGCTGCCAGTCATGGACGGCTGCACCACTCCCGCAGCCGGCTGCCCCGGCACAGCAGGCACCGCCGGCGAACCGGTCAAGGGCGACAAATTCGCCTGAAACGTGCTTTGAATGGACTGAAGCACAATCTTCCAGTTTTTCCGTTTCGCCGCCAGCGACGTTTCGGCCTGCGGAAGGCTTGAATAGAACGTCTGATAGATCAGCGGCCAGATCGGCCGCCGGTTCATCAGGTTTTTGAAAAAGTCAATCCGCTTGACGTTGGCGTGATAGGTATTGTTAATGCCTGTATATTGCCGCTGCCAGCCGGAAACGCGGGCAATAACCTGGTTATCCCGCGCGATCGCCGGAGAGTGCATCGAATTATAATACGCCGAGCTGTCCATCATATACCGCGCGCCTGCGGTTGCCGTGCCCAGCACAAAAAGCGCCGCGGTTGCGGCAAACCATGGCGTTTTGCTGCGCCACAGCATTTGTCGCGCAATTTCAATTGGCAGCAGATTGGTCGTAATTGTGCCAAGTCCCACACCCTGAAGGGCCAGCCCGTAGGCCACGGGCATGCCCAGAGCCTGTTCGCTTAATCCCGCGGCCAAGCGGGTTTCCGGAGCTTCAATTTTAGCGAATGAATCGAGCCGATGAACTTCCATCCCTAAATACTGTTCCAGATATTTCTGAAGATTGGGCAGCCGGAACGAATTTCCCATCCCGATAATCTGTTCCAGCCGACTTTCACGGTGCGAACTGTTGAAGTACCCGACTGACCGCTGAATTTCAGCGACAATATCGGCGAAGGTCGGACGGAGTGCCTGAAATATCTGACGGGCGAACTTGTTGGTTGCGGCGGTTTTCTTAAGTTCTTCTGATTTGCGGAATTGCAACCGATACGTTTTAGCCAGAGACTCGGTAAAACTGTTCCCACCAAGATTGATATTGCGCATCCAGAGCCGACCCTGGTCCATGATAATCAGGTCCGTATGATCGGCCCCGATATCAATGACAATGGTTCCCTTGTCTTTTCCTTTGTCCTCAAACAGCAGAGCATTGTAGACACAAAGCGGCGCAACCTGCACGCCATGCACTGTAACGCCCAAGGCGCGGAAATCCGCCAGAAGTGCGCCAAGTATGTCCGTCTTGATCGCAAAAATGCCGATTTCCACATCCGGACTTTCCGGACTCTGGAAGGGATGGTAATCCCAGATGACCTGATCCAGCGGAAAGGGTATCTGCTGGATCGCTTCAAATTTCACAATTTCCGGAATACGCCGCGGCTCAACCGGCGGCAGTTTCACAAACCGCGCAAAACTGCTGGCTCCGGAAGCCGAGATAAAAACCCGCTCTCCGCGAAGCGGGTGCTTTTCAATAAATTTTGCCAGGCTCTCCCCCACAATTTCCTTGCGGTCCGCATCCGGCTCACTTAGAAAGCCGCTGTGTTCCACCACTTCCATCGCCTCTAAATAGACCTTGTCCCCTTCGCGGCGCAGTTTGATTGCTTTAAGCGCGGTGGTTCCAACATCAATTCCCCAGGCTTCCTGTGAACTAGGCATAAGAACCTCCGAAACACCTGATATCAATCTGTCAGCGTTGTATATGCACGCCAACCATCAAAACAGACGCCGATATTGCAACCGGTGCCTGTCATTGACCACCGCCGGTCGCCGGCGGCAACATGCTTCCTCAACCGCCCTTCAATCCGGGATGTTCCATGCTAACCTTACGTGAATAGTCCGGCAATGCCACACGAACAAAACTCCCGGATTTTTTCGGGCCCCCGCCGCACGACTGGTGGATTGCCG
>JAJZOA010000285.1 GCA_021852225.1 Planctomycetota bacterium | reverse complement strand
CCGGTGATAATATTAATTGCTTGGATATTTCCCAGGCATAGGGTGGCCGCCGTCGCTGTTTCTTGGGCAATTTGGCTTTTTTGCTGCCTGTGGTTGATTGAGCGATCAGTCGACATTGAGCGGCGGTCATTTTTACACCGACAAGGGCAACGGTCGGCCGCGACTATGGCGGCCCGGGCGCCACCGCCGCACGATCTGTTCCGAGGCGATCGGACGAGGCCAGCTGGTGAGGGGCTCTTATGGTGATGATATTGCCAAGTATTCTTGTCTTAGGACCATTTTTCCTATTAGTGATTGCTTTTTTGACTCCGAAGAAAAACTGGTGGGTTCTGTACACTTCCGCATTTGTCTTCGCGTCGATTTTTTTATTGGTCGCTTTTTGGGCTGGACAGGAGACGGCCCTGACTGTGCAAATATCCCGGAGTGGGCCGAGGCAATCCGATAGCAGTCAGCCCGCATATCCCCACGGCGGTATGCAAAGGGAGGGGGATGGTCGCGCTTTCGTTGGGGGCGCGAACAGATGAGGATGCTGCGTGGATGTCGGGCGAACCGGCCTTCGAGCGGGCGGTTGCCTGGAGAGAAAAACGGGTACGTAGCTAATATTGACAGATGGCCGGGTTGCGGATCGTGTGTGGCCTATGGCACGCAAAGCAAGACATAAGCCGGGTGGTTATATTTACCACGTACTCAATTGTTCTGCGGGACGAATCGCCCTTCTTCCTAATGAGTTCGTAATGAGGATGATGATGCCGCTTTTGAGTCCCGGCGCCGGGATTAGAGGCTCCGGAACGCATACCGCCGCATACCGCTACGGCTATTGGCCTGGTGCCTGACCAAGAATCATCGGCATTTTGTGGTTTGGCCGCAGACGGATGACGAAGTGACGGAATTCTTCCGCTGGCTTTCGCACACCCATGCGATGCGATGGCGGGTGGCGCGGGCGTCGGTGGGAGGTGGCCATCTGTACCGGGGAAGATTCAAGGCGTTTCCAGTGGAAAGTGGCCCTCACATGCTGAAAGTATGCCGATACGTGGAACGCAATGCCTTGGACGGCGGGTGCGGTGAAGCTGCGGCAGATTGGCGTTGGGGCAGCCTGCAGGTACGATGTCAGACCAGAGCGGCGGCAACGAAGGTTCCGTTGCAGAGGTTGCTGACGCCGCGGGTGGTGAAAGACGCTGGTTCGCTGAAGAACCAGGTGAAATATGTCAACACGGTGGCGACAAAAGAAGAAAGGGAACGTCTGGCGGCCAGTGCCAACCGAGGATGTCCCTATGGTGATGCCGGGTGGGTCAGCCGCACGGCGGGTCAACTGGATTTGGAGCACACGATGCGTCCGGAAGGCCGGCCGCCGAAACCCAAAACGGAAGGCACCATCCCATGAAGCTGCGTCCCCGTTTCGCTCTCCCGTCTGCAAGTCGATAATCAATATGCCACCCTGTACAATGCCCTGGCCATTTCGAAAGGAACTCACGTGAAGCGTCATCGCATCTTGCATTATATCTGGCTCGCACTAGCGTTCGGCTGGCTTTCGGTTGGGTGTTGCAGCGTCCGCGGCGGCGTCCCGGCAGTAATGGCGTTTACGCGGCCTCCAATGGGCTGGGGATCGTGGAACAGCTTTTCCGATACGGTCGACTCGAACATTATTGTCGCGCAGGCTCGCGCCATGGTTTCAACCGGCCTGCGCGCGGCCGGTTTCAGGGTCATCCTGATGGACGAAGGTTGGTGGCTGGGGAATAGAAATGCCAAGGGGGAAATAATTGTTGATCACAGGCAGTGGCCCGCACTCAAGCGCGGTGAACAACCCGGCGATATGCGAAATATTGTTCGCTTCCTGCACGCACTGCGCCTGAAAGCGGGCATTTATACCGACGCAGGCCCGTTCGGCTGCGGTAATACGGGTCCTGACATCGGACCGCACCGCCCCAATACCGGCAGCCTCGGCCATTACCGTCAGGACATGCTGCGGTTCGTACAACAGGGATTTGATTACATCAAGGTGGACTGGTGCGGGGGTTATTCGAAGCATCTGGATCCGGCGACGCAGTACGCCCAGATTGCCCGCGCCCTGGAGCGCGCAGGCGCGAAAACCGGCCGTCTGCCGTTTTTCTCCATCTGCGAGTGGGGTAAACAAAGCCCCTGGACTTGGGCAGCGGGAATCGGTGATCTGCCCGGCGTGATCTGGAGGACCGGCGGCGATATTTGCGCGCCGATTGTGGATGTCCCAGCCGAGGCAGGCCGCCACGTCGGCCTGCAAAATGTACTTCGCAATTTTGATGCGGGCATGCATCCGCAGGGACAGCACACGGGCTATTACAATGATCTGGACATGATGATTGTCGGCATGCGCGGCATGTCACTTACCGATGACCGCGTGCAGATGAGTTTATGGGCCATATCCGGCGCTCCGATGATTCTCGGTGCTGATCTCACCAAGCTTTCCAAGCCGGAATTGGCGATTCTCACCAATCGGTCTGCGGTGGCGATCGATCAGGATCCGATGGGTCTACAATGTATCAACGTTGCGCAGCCATCGCCCGGGCTTCAGGTTTGGGCCAAGCCGATGCCGCAGCCAGGTGAGGTTGCGGTCGTTCTGCTCAACCGCACCCTTCATCCGGCAACCATTTCCTTTTCGCAGCGGCGAATCGGCCTGCGCTCGCTGGCGAAGGCGGCAGTGAAGGATGTGTGGTCAGGCCGAAACATCGGACACCAACGTGATGAAATCAGTGCGCGCGTAAGGGCGCACGATGTCCGTATGTTCATCATTTCCGGCACGCCGGAACGCATGCTGACCTACCACTCCGCCCCGAGGTCGGCTGATCAAACTGACCGGCAACTGATGGCATCGGTGTGCAGCGGAATATACAGATCTGCCAATACTGTTGTTTTCGACGGGATCGGCGCAAACCGTAAATCGACCTACATCGAAATCCGGTACCGAAATATCAGCCGATTTCCAATCGTGGCACGTCTGAATGTGGACGACCGCTACTCAACTCGTGTACAGTTCCCCCCAACCACCGGGGCACCGGGTGGGGTCGGTATGGTGCCGCTTGAGGTAGCCTTTAACCGTTCCGGCGGTCATAACACGCTGCGACTAAGCAGTCCGGCGATGCATCGTGCGCTCATGCCTCAAACCGTCACAGTCTTTGGATGGTGAATTGTCAACAATTTGTGTGCACCACTGCGGAAGAATTGTACCGCCTCCACGACGCATCGTCGGCCACCCGCTGGAAACTTCCGGTGCCTGATTTCGGGCGTTTTATTACAGGATTCCGACCGCTGAAAACGCTCCAGCCAACAGCGGCAGATTCCGCGATCCAAACCTCACTGCCGGCCCAAAGGCGACTGGCCCAACGGAACCCTATAGCGGCCCAGTTAATTATGAAGGTGCTAATATTTTTGATGAGCGATGATTTATTTGTTGGTTGTCCAACGGTCGAACGATATGGGATTATGCCGGTGGCCTCGCCGAGAACAGATGTTTTCTGGTTTGTAGATTCAGTATCGTTATCTTTCATGCGCCATTGAGTCGCTCCATTAAAAGTTGTGGTTTTCAAGTCACTGTCGCGGTGGGCATCGTGGCTGGTACGGGGGTTATGTTTGCTGCTACTTTTCGGGCGAGACGCCCGACCCCCACGGTGTTGTGGTCTGCGGCATGGGTTTCACTGAATTTAGCTGTTGATTCCATTCCTTCTGACGGGGTATTGGTGGCGTATACTGGTGTGGCAGTTTATCCGCCTCCGCTGTGGTCTTTTACAACTAACGACGATCTATGAACAGAAAAATAGAACTCCCGCCAATTTGCTCATGGAAACAAAATCTGTGGAATCTGTGGAATCTGTGGATTATTTTATTCCGGTGCGCCTGTGTTTCGTGGTGATGATCATTGGCTTGCGGTTATGCGCTACCCGGCGTCCTGGGCGGTGAACACGGCCCCTCGCTGTTTCTTTTCGGGCGAGACGCCCGACCCCCAAAGTGATTTCCCAAGGTGTTTTGACCTGCGGCTATCGTGGCTGTCTGCTGCCAGCGGTGCGTTGCTTCCAGCGAATGCCAATACCCTTATGCCAACGCCCGCAGGTCGCCGGGGGACTGATTTGTTTAATCATAAACTTCCGCCCAATAATCGTCAGTTGGCCCACTCATCCGCTATTTTACCGATTGCCAGAAAAAGGGCTGTCCACCTTTTATCGAGTTACACCGCCAGTTTCTATTGTTTCACAGTTTGGGGTATGATTACCAATGATGATTGAAAACAATCGAAACTACACACGGTATTATGGATTGGCTGGAACGATGCTGGTGCTGCTTCTGGCATCGCTTGGGGCGGCGACAGGCCTTATACGATACCGCGCGACGGGCGAATCGCCGCGCGGCAGGTTCACTCCGAATTCCGGCCATATTGTTCAGATCAACATAGACGGCCTGATGCGAATGGTGGCCCGTGTGACCATTCCGCTGTCCCACCCGGCGACCGCGACGGATGCGAATCGTGAGGCGGTGGAAATGCTGCATGGCTTTACATTAAAAGCCGGAAATCCCGGCTGGCTGACGCAGATCAACGAGACTCACGGGGGGCATTATTACTACATATTGCGCGCGATCTGGAGCCAATGGAGCGTTCCGGGATTTGTGCTGATGGCTACCACACCGGAAGGGAATTCTGTGCGCGTACTTATTTACCATGGGGTTACCCCAATTACGCTGAAGGACAACGCGGTGTTTCAACAATTCGCTTATCAATTGTCGGGTCATTCGCCATCAAGCAGTCAATAATTAAACCGTCAGCGGAGTTGCAACGTGAAAATCAGTTTCTCATTACCGAGTCGCAGCGGCTGGCATTGGCACCGCGTCATTTTTCCAGCGGGTGGCCGAAGGAACCTGGTCATTGCGTGGCTTTGGCTGATGTGCCTGATGGCGCTGCCGGCCAGCCCGGATCGCGCGCTTGCGGCCAGGGCCAACCCCGGTGGCAGTGCGGGCAACGGAGAACTTGGCCCGGTCTGGCGGGATGATGCGGCGGCCTTTGAAATCCGTCGGCCAATAGACTGCATCGCCCTGCATCGCAAGGGCAATCAACTGGTTAATTTTGTAAACCAGCAGCGGCGATGGGGAATTACACTGCATCGGAGTTATCTGGCAAAAGCCACTTCCCGCGGCGTATTAGTGAAGGAAATTCTGGCCGAAGCCCGGAAGGATTTCAGTCATGTGCAGGTTCTGGTACGCACCAAACGGGTAATATCCGGCCAGCCGGCGGCTGAACTTTCGATTTTATTTACCGCGATGTCCAATCATTCACCACTGCAACTTTTGCGGCAGGAACTTCTGATAGAAATCAATCCGACCGAATATTACGTGTTCACCTTTTTTTCGCCGGCCGGTGATTTACCGTCGGCCACGCGCATGTTCAACGCGTTGACCGGATCTCTGCGATTACTGAATCAGGACAAAATCACCCGCCAGCGACTGGCGGCGGTAAAAGCCGGAAAGGCGTGGCTGAAAACGACCGGGGTCCGCGCGCTGATCGGGAAGTTTGGCGGCCGGATGGCCGTTGCCGCGGCCACCCAAGACAAAGCTGGGGGCGGGCAGGTCTTAAAGAAGACGGCAGAAATTCGCCCTGAATTGTTTCGGATACGGGTGCACCACCAGGATATCGGATTTGTGCGGCTTCACGCGTATGTTGGCCAGCAGGATGGGTTCCGAGGTGTATTCTGCAACATCAACGGGCGCGAATTTCTGCCCGGCGGCGTGATTATCATGACCAAATCGGTCCGATTCTGGGCGATGCGCCATCAGGCGGACAGACCGCACAATGAGATCAATTACAGCACCTGGACATCCGCCGTGGAGCGGCTGCAACCGATCAACAATCCGCAAATTGTGGCGATGCGGCAGGAACGGCGGATCGTCAATCCGCTGACCGGTAAATCTGTGGTGGAACATCTGAAGATTCCCTACCCTAATTTTTTCACACATTGGACGCAGCAACTAGGCACGCAGCAGGCAGGCTTTTATCCGCTTTACGACAAGGCGGGCAAGATGACGGGGGCTTATCGCTATGAATGCCGCATACGAGTGGACCATAAAGATGATCGTGTTGTGGCGGGCGAAAACAATCGCCCGCTGCGGTTCGTGTTAGGCCCACAGATGCCGGGACTATTGCCATCCGCGTTGCAATATCTGTGGCCGCGTCTGGTGAATTTGAAGAAGAGGGGTGCGTTGGCGTTCGTGGTATTTGACCCGGCGACCAATCACCTGGGCCTGCGCGTGTTGCGTGTTCTTGGCCGCCAGAGCATTCAGATCGGGCATAAGCTGGTCCGAGCGTATCATCTGGCGGATCAACTGGATCCGGATGTGAGCGAGTTGTGGGTTGACCAACGCGGCAGACTGCTTAAGGTATTGCACGGCGACGGCAGCACCTGGATCCCCACCACCGCCAGCGCAATGCAGCGACGATGGGGAGATAAACTGGCCGCCTTGAAGCAATAGAATGGCCGCCTTCGGGTTTATAAGGGTGAAGCTGGCTGGCATTTGCGGTCCGCCGTGATTGACAAACTGTTCGCCAGCCAAGGATGCATTGATGCAACGCTTTTTTAAAATGGTGATAGCGGTGGTTATACTTGCCACCATTGGCTCACTGGCCATTAACATTACACAGCACTACTTTGCCCGCCGCGATGAAATTCTGCGGCTCAAACGCCAGCGGGACGAATTGCGCAAGATCGTGACGCGCCTGACCGGGCGCACGCGCCGTGCGGAATTAATTGTAAATGGCCAGGTCCGCGGGCCGGACAACAAAGTCGTGCAAACGACTTTGCTTTGGCAGGAATTTACGGTCGGGCCGAACGGCCGGCAGATTCCGATGCCGCTGCAGGAATTCACAATTCCCGGCGATACACCGTATATCGATGCGCTGGTTCTGCAATTCAGCGACAAATATGTGGAAAAAGGTGATCTTCTGCGCGGAAAATCTATCGCATTTTTCCGCAGAATCTTTTCCAGCCGTGAAGCGCCCGACCAGGGTGCTTCACTATTAAGCAAACATGGCATACCCCGGGTGCTGGAACACCGTTATGGCAAACCGAATAAATTTCTGACCCATTTATGGCGAAATATATGGCCCCTGCTGAAGCACCCGCATTTGGGCAAAAAGATGGGGCTTGCCGTGGTTCAGGGCGAAGCGCATTACCGTCCAGTGCGGCCCGGAAAACTGTATGTCATCTATGTTCGAAACGATGGCGGCCTGGAATTCACTGAACAGCCGGGCGAGTCCGATCTGGTGAAGCGGCTGGCCAAGGAAGCCAGCGCGGATCGATCTATTCAGACCCAGCCAGCCGCCACTTCTCCATAGAAACGGTGCCGCCGATGCAAAACACAAGATCGTAGACCAGGGGGCTTCCGCTGGAAAATCTCCCAAGTCATTTCACCAACCCACCCGCTGGGGTACGCCGGACGGAGACCCGCGGCCCGCGGCGGCCAATACTGCTGATTGTCTGCGGGCTGGTTCTTCTGGCATCTTGTTTTGTATTATTGCTGAATTCCTGGCGGTTGTCGGCTGTTCTTCCGAAGAACGGTTCGCTGCTGCACATTTATGTGGAGTTTCAAATCGCCCTCGCGGGTCTGTGGCTCACCTGTGTTTATTTCACGCGGACAGAGCTTTCCCGATTCATGTTCCTGTTTGTCATGTTGACGGGCCTGCTGTGCCGGATCATTCTTATTCCCGCCCCGCCGGTGCTGTCCACAGATTTTAACCGGTATCTTTGGGATGGAGCGCTTATTTGCCATGGCGAAAGCCCATGGTCAATTTCGCCCCAGACGGCCATTCGAGCAGGCGACGCCTTGGCCTCCGGCGGTCAGATTGTGAATTCAGCGCTACGTTCCGCCGGTCGGGCGGCCAATGAATCGCCAGCCATTATGGGCCGGATTAATCATGCCAACCTGCCGACCATTTATCCGCCGGTGTCCGAGGCCACTTTTGCATTTGCCGCACTTATTGCCCCTTTCAGCATTGCAACTTTAAAAGCCGTGTATCTGGCGATTGATTGTACGACCGTCCTGCTGTTGCTGGCGATACTCAAACAATTACGCCAGCCGTCGGGTTTAATTATTATTTACTGGTGGAATCCGATTGTGATCAACTCCTTTTTTAATCAAGCGCACATGGATTTAATCGCTTTTCCGTTTCTACTGCTGGCGGTTTTGCTGGCGGTTGGGTGGCGGACCAGAAGCAGTTTGGGGGCGCTGGCACTGGCTGGCGGGGCAAAATTCTGGCCGGTGGTGTTGTTGCCACTTTTTTTGAAGTCTGCCGGCCCCTCGTGGTGGCGACGGTTGGCGGGAATCGGAGTATTTGCAGTGTGCCTGACGGCGGCGCTTCTGCCCATGTTGTTATCGCGCCACGCGGGCACGCATTCGCTTCTGGCGTATGGCCGGTACTGGCACGAAAATGATGGTCTCTTCCGATTGGAGAGCCTGTTCTGGCATGGAATCTGCGGCGGGAACGACTGGCTGGGACTGTCGGCCGGCCTGTGGGCAAGATTAACCACGGCTGGATTGTTCTGCCTGTTTGCAAGCTGGCTGCTGCGTGGTCCATTGGAAGCCAAGGCGCTAGTCCGCAAATCAGGGATTCTGATCGGCGCGTTATTTCTGCTAAGTCCGACACAATTCCCCTGGTATTACACATGGACGCTGGCGTTTCTGACTATTGTTCCGACTTGGAGCCTTCTGGCGTACAGCATCACGCTGCCACTGTATCAATTGCATAACACGCCGCCTGGCACGGTATGGCTGGAGCACCTGCCTGTTTTTGCGGCCATTGCGGTGGAATACTGGTGGTGGCGGCGAAAGGCCTGGGGTGACAAACAGACCTCAGGCGCGGCTGCGGACGGCGATTGAATATTGACGGCCCTGGACGTTTTTATATTTTAACACTGGGCCGAATGGCTGGCGTGCCGCGGGGGTGTGATGAAAGACTGGCACTGGTGCCAACTGCCGCGGCATTCGGGCCGGCGGATGCTCCAAGTATCATGCTTTGCAGTGGATGGCCGATCGCCAGGCGGGTTCCGGCACGGAAGCGCTCCGCCGTGACGAGCATGACCACCAACCCCACCACGGGCCATAGCACATACCTGGCCACAATAATAGCCCGGTGGGCAAATGAGATACCATGGCCGGGAGGCGGCAGGAAGGAAATCGTCAGCGTTGCGTGAAGTTCCCGCCACCCGTAAAGAATTCCGGGAATTGGAAACTGCGGCAGCACATACTGCCACGGCAGAACCAGAAATATAAGAATCACCGACCAGATCAGGCTTCGGCTAAGGTGCGAAACGCCCGGTGCCTGGGCTACCAGAACCACCAGCAGACAGACAAAAATAATAATGGCCTGAGATGCGGCGGCCAGCAGCCCCAGCAACTGTGTTACCGGAGCCAACATGTAATAGGTGGCGACCCATTGCTGTCGCAGGTTGAGTTTCCGCCCAACGGTCACTTGCTTATACCATTGGCTGCCGGAAAGGTTTTCCACCGATCCCGAACCCTGAGGCACCTGATCGAAGCCGTCGGATTCCGGCAATTCCACGGCGACACCAGATTGCACCTTGCCGGCGTGCAAAGACTTGGAATGGATCGCGGCGGCAGTCTGTCCGGAGACAACCTTGCCACCAATATAAGGCTGGGTGGTAAATCGCATTAAAAAAAAGCCGACAATTTGCATCAGCACGCAGAAAAACAGGATATAGCCGAGTGTGTTGCGGGCACCACGCAAATTCTGCAATGCCGTTCCGTAATCGCCATAGGGATGGAGCGGACTGGCCATTTTTCACCCGGTTCATTAAAGACTCTCTAGGGTTACCCGCAGGCATTGCGCCGACAGGCCCACGAATCATTTTAATCGCAGGAACGCGCCGCTGAAAGCCCTTGATA
>JAJZOA010000216.1 GCA_021852225.1 Planctomycetota bacterium | reverse complement strand
ATCCAGACGAACCCGTTCATTAGCCGACATAAGTAAGTTTTCCATTCTGTCTGGTATACCCCAGACTCGAAGGTGACACTTCTATTTCGGCTAAGGGGTGATAATTCTACTTCGGTACAACAGCGGCTTTTACAGTCGCTGGCCAAATGGACCGTGGCCAGTTATCATTTTGATCCAGTGGTCTTGCGTATGGCGGCAGTCAGGTCCGTTCTGCGCCGCAGGATTTCACTTTTGCTCCAACGCCCCCAGCCTTGCGGGTTTCCTAGAGAAACAGCGCGACGCGGCGGCCTTGCAGCGGGTGCAGTGGTTCATGGAGTTGATCAAAGGTATCGGTGTTTCCGTAGGCGTAGTGGTCTGCCGGGCGATGGTGCTGGGCGAAGACGAGCTGCGTGTGGGGCGGCGTACCATAGCCGCATCGGACGTTCCGGAGGAAAGAAGGCGTCTGCAAACGGCGCTTGCCGCCAGCAGCGATGAAATTCGGGAATTGCGCGATTCCACCACCCGTTCGCTGGGGAAGGAAACGGGAGCGATATTTGATTTTCACCTGGGACTTCTTAACGACCCGCAGTTACTCAAGACATTTCTTTTTGGCATAGAAACCAATCTTTCCAGCGCGGAATACGCCGTACACAAGGCGCTGCGCGATTACGGCCGCATTTTTTTAAGCCATGAAGACGCCTTCTTCCGCGAGCGGGTAAAGGATATTTACGATATTGAGCGGCGCCTGCTGGACAAACTGATGGGCAAAGAGCGGATCCGCCTGAACGACATTACTGAGCCGGTTGTGATCGTGGCCCATGATCTGTCCCCCTCGCAAACCGCGTCGCTGAACAAGTCACTGGTGCACGGAATCGCAATAGAAGCCGGGGGAAGAACCAGCCACACGGCCATTATCGCCAATTCGCTGGGAATTCCGGCTGTGGTAGGACTGGAAAATGTTGCGCACCGCACGACCACCGGGGATATGATGGTAGTCAATGGCTACAGCGGCCTGGTGATTCTGGACCCCGACCAGGCAACCATCAATGACCACAAGGAATATGAACGCCGGCAGAAGTTGTATCAAAGTTCGCTTGAGGTCATGCGAGACCTGCCCGCTCGCACCCGCGACGGCATTGATATTGCCCTGTATGGCAACATTGAATTTCCCAGTGAAGTTGAAAACGCCATTGCCAAGGGTGCGACGGGCATTGGGCTTTATCGCACGGAATTTCTCTATCTTTCCAGCGACCATGAACCCACCGAGGATGACCACTACGCGGCGTATGCCGAGGCAATCCGCCGGCTGGGCGGCCGGCCGGTGGTGATCCGCACCTTGGACCTTGGCGCGGATAAATATTCACCCTTTCTGGAACAGTTGCCGGAGGCGAATCCCTTCCTGGGCTGCCGGTCCATTCGGCTGTGCCTGGCCAATGAAAAAATGTTTATGACCCAGTTGCGGGCCATATTGCGGGCCAGCGTGCTGGGCAATGTCAGCCTGATGTTTCCGATGATCAGCGCGCCGATCGAACTTCACAAGGCCAAAATGATTCTTAAAGATGTCATGGAGGAATTGGATGAAGAGGGCCTTCCATTTAACCGGTATATACGGGTCGGCATGATGGTGGAAGTGCCTTCCACAGCGCTGGTGCCGCATCCGTATATGTCCGAATGTGACTTTTTTTCCATCGGCACCAACGATCTGATTCAGTACACTCTGGCGGTGGACCGCGGCAACCAGCGGGTTGCTTCGCTTTACTCCGGGGCGCACCCGGCGGTGCTTTCGCTGATCCAGAATGTGGTGCGGGCCGCCGGGCGAAAAGGCAAGCCGGTTTCATTGTGCGGCGAGCTTGGTGGCGATCCGCAGTTTACGCTGCTTCTGATAGGCATGGGAATTCGCAACTTTTCCATTACGCCCCAGAACATTCCGGAAATAAAGAAAATTGTCCGGAGCGTGACCATTAAAGATGCCGAAAAAATAGCACGCACCGCGATGAGCAAATTCACCGCGAACCAGATCAGCAGTTATCTGCATGATGCGACGCGTAAGTTTCTGCCGGACATATTCAGCGAAGAAAACCCCGCTGCGGTCCGCCCAACCTGACCCGGAGCGGCCGTCAGAACCCGAATTTACCAAAATTGCCCGCCGACCGGATTTTTACGCCGGGGTGTCCATGCCTGCATGCCAATCAAAGACCGCCGATTCGGATGCCTTTGATGCGCTCCCTCCGAACGTGTCCAGACGGGTGCCCGTTGGCATGCCAGCGTTTTTGCGGTTCCCAACAGAATCGGGCAGACTCCTGATACCCGGGCACCGGGCGACCTGCCGGTTTTGACCGTCGGGCCGCTAATCCTTACACTACGCAAGGAATAAGCATGTGGTGCTGTGGTGCCCGGCTTGGCCGGCAGATTAAAGAGTGACTGTGAACAAATATAATTCGCCATCGGTTGTTTCGTCTTCCCGTCCAAAAGCCTTGTTCTGTCTGGGGCGGCAGGAGTTTCTCTGGATCTACGGACCCGATGAACGCCGCGATATAGCCGCCCTGTGCGACATTCCTGATCAGCCGTTCACCCGCGATATGCTGCGGCAGAACCCGTCGGTGCTGGCCGACGTGGAATACCTGTTTTCCGGCTGGGGAGCGCCTCGATTGGATGAGGAATTCCTTCGACAGGCCCCGAAACTTCAGGTGGTGCTGTACGGTGCCGGTTCGCTGGCCACGGTGGCCACCGAGGCGGCATGGAAACGCGGCATCCGCTTTTCCAGCGCGGCATTTGCCAATTCCATACCGGTGGCCGAGTATTCCCTCGCGATGATCATTCTTGGCTTAAAGCAGGTATGGCATCATGCGATTCGTACGCATGAACTTAAAGCCTGGTCCGCGCCAGGTACCTTCCCTGGCTGCTATCGCAGCGTGGTGGGGCTGGTTTCGCTGGGGACGATCGCCCGGCTGTTAATAGAAAAACTGCAGGGTTTTGACCTGTCCATTATTGCCTACGACAAATATGTTACACCTCAGGATGCGCAGGCTCTGGGTGTTGAACTTGTGTCGTTGCCGGAACTTTTTTCACGGGCCGATGTGATTTCCCTTCACACGCCGCTGCTGGCGGAAACACGCGGACTTATTGATGGCAAACTGATGATGGGAATGCAGCCGAACGCCACACTCATCAATACATCGCGGGGCGCGATTATCAATGAACCGGAATTACTGAAGGTCGCGCGGCTGCGACCAGATGTACAGTTTATTCTGGACGTGACCGACCCCGAGCCGCCGATTCCGGGCTCCGAGATTTTTAAGCTGTCCAACATTGTGCTTACGCCGCATATCGCCGGATCCCAAGATCGGGAATGCGCCCGCATGGGACGGCTTATGATCACGGAATTTCAGCGTCATCAGCGCGGTGAACCCCTGCAATTTGAGATTACCGCGGACATTGCCCGCAACAGCATTCATCGACCGGTGGAAGTCTAGTCGCGGACTATTCGCGGATCGGGTGGCCAATGATCCGCCTCTCCGGTAAGCGCATCCATGTGGTGGGCACTCTGCCGACAGGCGTTCGCAGTGCCGGGACAATGACGGCGCATTGGCAGGTCAGGCCTGAGATTTGGTCATGTATTCAATCCCGCAACCGTAGCCGCGACGGGGATTGACGCAGTTCTATCCCCGAATGTGGAGCGGTTAAGTTCATGATTTTTCAATGTCTCGATTGTCGGCCGTTTCGTCATTATTTATTCGGTTCACAGCGCTGGCCCGCCGGGCGTAAAGCCGTATAATGCCGGGTTCGATTTTTGCCCTGCGGAACGGACGGTATGAATTCATTCTGGAGATTGCTTAAGGGGGTATGGCCCTATCGGTTCGGGCTGGCGGTCTCTTTTCTTTGCGCCATCGGTGTCAGCCTGTCTTATGCATCGGGCGTGGCCACGCTTTATCCGGTCCTTAAAATATTCATCAGCACGGAAGGGGTTCATGGCTGGGCAAACCAGCGCGTGGTCGATGCGAGGCTCGGAGTCCAGACATTGAACCTGGGTGACACCGCCACCCACGGGAGCCTGGCTATTAACATTACGAAGGTGCTTCCATCGGCTCCGGCACAGCTTAAAAAGCTGGCCTTCGGCGATCAGATTACCCGGGTTCAGATGCAAAGCTCGCGTGGTCTGTCGCTGGGCCACAGCCACAACTGGTTGGGGATGATGGCTCTTTTAGCGCATGCCCGTGCCGGACAGATGGCACGGTTGACCATCGCTTTCAAGCATAGTCTCAAGCCCGCGACGGTTGCGATTGTGTTGCCGCCAAGGTCCATCTCCATGCGTTATTTTTCCAGGCTGGTCAACGTATTGCCACCGGGCCGCTTTATGGGAATGTGCTGGATCGTCGGCATGTTTATTGTATTGTGCATAGTGGGAAGTGCATTCCGTTATTTTCAGACTTATTTAAGCGCGGTGATCACCGCCCGCGTGATTATCGACTTGCGGCGCAGGCTTTTTAGTCGAATGATCAACCTGCCGCTGGCCTACACCGCGGGTCACGGCACCAACGATCTGGCCAGCCGTCTCACCATTGATACCAACACCCTGGCCGATGGCCTGGGTTCGGTGCTGGGTAAGGCAATTCTGGAACCGACCAAATCCATCGGTGTTGCCGTGGTTGCGGTATTGATTGACTGGCGGTTGTTTGTCGGAACACTGGTTGTGCTGCCGGTGATGGGCGTGATCATTGGCTATTTCGGCAAGCGGATGAAAAAGGCCAGCACCCGCAGCCTGCAGGGATGGTCGCAGGTGGTGGCTATCAGCAATGAATCGTTGAACAACGTGCGTGTGGTAAAGGCTTATTCCGGTGGCGGCTACGAGCGGCGCCGATTCGCGCGGGCCAACCGGCATCTGCTGCGCATGATTAAACGCGGCATTCACTACAATTCGCTGTCGCGTCCCGTATTTGAAACCCTTTCCATTATTCTTATCAGTATTCCGCTTCTGATCATGTTTCATCTGGTGCTTGGCGGTACGATCAGCAAGGATTCGTTTCTGGTGATGTTGGCCTGTCTGGGCGCTATTTTTGAACCGTTGCGGAAGCTCAACGATCTGAATAACCGGGTGCAGGTGGCCAACGCTGCGGCGGCCCGCTGTTTTGAAATTCTGGATTTGCCGACTGAAGAACCACCCGGCGACCTGCCCAAACTGCCACGGCATACCGGTAGTGTTGAATTTCAGCATGTCGGTTTTCATTATCCCAATCGCGACAGGATGGTGCTTGAAGATATTAATTTGCGCGTGGAACATGGCTGCTTTATTGCAGTCGTCGGTGCCAATGGGTCCGGAAAATCAACGCTGCTATCGCTGCTGACGCGGTTTTATGAACCGACTGCCGGCCGGGTACTGATCGATGGAACCGATATTAAAACCGTTTCGCTGGCCTCCCTGCGCAGACAAATTGGCCTGGTCACACAGGATACCATGCTTTTTTCCGACACGGTTTACAACAATATTGCCTACGGACAGCGACATGCGAGTGCAGACCAGATTTTGGATGCCGCGCGGCGCAGTTACGTGGATGACTTCGTTCGCGACCTGCCCCAGGGCTATGAGACTCAGGTGGGGCAGGGGGGTGCCATGCTTTCCGGTGGTCAGCGCCAGCGCATTGCGATCGCACGGGCGATTTTGCGCGACCCGGCCATTCTAATTCTTGATGAAGCCCTGAGCCAGGCCGACAGCGAAAGCGAGGCGAAAATATCGTTAGCGCTGGCGGAATTTGTTAAAACCCGGACCACTTTTGTGATTGCCCATCACTTCAGCACCGTTGTTTCGGCGGACCAGATTATTTGTCTGGAAAACGGGCGCATTGTAGGTGCCGGTCCGCACAGCGAATTGCTGGCCAGTTGCCCCATTTACCGGCGGCTCTACGAAACGCAGCTTATGGGCCGTCCGGAAACTGCCAGCAGCAGCCCACGGGTGCCATTGGTCTAAACGCGCCAATTGTTGGAATTGGCCACCTCTCTTCCGCCCGTACCCGATTCACCGCATAATAAAAGCCATAAGCCGGCCCAGGCCGCCGGATTTTTGCATGCGGTCTGGCACCCAGGCCGTCGCTTAATGGCAGGACTTTCCGGTATGCTTAAACACAGACTTGTTTACGGACTTCTCTTTGGCATCGCCCTTCTGGCGATGTTTTATTTTGATCAGACTCTCTCGCGCGGCTGGCCGGCAAGGCCGCTGTCCTTTCCACCCGGGACTCTGATGGTGTTGACGCTGTTTATTATTATTCCACTGGCGGTCAGCGAAATGAGCCGTCTGCTGCAATACGAAAATGTCGTCATCTCCAAACGCGTCTGCATTCTCTCATCGCTATTGTGCATGCTCTGGCCGTGGTTGGAACAGCTTTCCGAATTACTGCTTGATCACCCAAGCGGTGCCAACCCGCTAGCGGTAAAAATCGCCACCTGGTTCCACACCGTTAAGCCGCATTACCTGGTCCCCACGGTGATGGCCGTGGCGCTGGTTGGCGCGCTGGGTATGTTTTCCCGAAGGCAAAAGGTGGATGGAGCCATGGCCAACGCGGGCGGTTCGCTGCTCGCGATCGTGTACCTTGGGGTGTTGCCGGGATTTTATCTGCCTATTCGACTCAGCCATTCCGCCGGAATGATTGTTTCCATACTGCTAATTGTGAAATCCGCGGATATGGGTGCCTATGGCGTGGGCCGACTTCTGGGGCGACACAAACTTGTCCCCTGGCTTTCCCCGGGTAAAACCTGGGAAGGATTTGTTGGTGGCGTTGCCGCCGCGGGGCTTGTGGGTGCCATGCTTACACACTTTACGCCGGAATTCGACTGGTGGCAGGGTGCCTTGGGCGGACTGCTGCTGGGCATCTGCGGTCAGATGGGCGATCTGCTGGAAAGCCTGCTGAAGCGCGATGCGGGTGTAAAAGATTCCGGAAGCGTGCCGGGCTTCGGCGGCGTGCTGGACCTGATGGATTCCCCACTGCTCGCCGCCCCGTTCGCCTATTGGATGCTTAAACTGGTCCATGGGTGAATGGTGCGCAATGACCGTCGCAGGCATTCCCCGTTCAGAGACATGCGCTTTGGTCCGCAGTTTCGCAGATTGCCGCCAATACCATAAAAAGGCAATTAGCCACCGACCGGCGCAAGCTGGTAATGGCACAGTTTCGGCTGGTTGGCCATGTATTCCCGGTGCACAATGGTATCCCCAAGTTTATTCATGGCTTTTACCACGCGGGCAACCGCCCGGGCGGTGGCCGGGTCATTTTCAGTGGTGACGGGCAAATTCGGAGCGCCCCAGCCAAAATTCTGATACTCGGTCTGCACGCCATGCCAGGCGACAAAGTGATTCTGAATTTCCTCCCAGACTATGTTATTGACCTGATACGCCTGTTGCAGCATCGGTGTGAAATAGCGGGAAAGGTTCACTCCCTCGGCCAACTTGGCGGCGGTGAAGATGCCGACTTTTTGACCATTAATTGACAGCGTATACCGTGGCGCGGTCAGTCCGGTCACAGTTAACATTTCCCGATCCAATTGGTGCGTAAAGCCGCTGAGTCGATCGACCAAGGCGGTTACCGGATTGGTATATTTCGGATTTGGCTGGGGGGGCAGGAACATATCCCATGACGGAAATTGCGGCCAGTTTTCATGCAATGCGATAATCGGCATCGGCAGGGCACCATCCATCTGATTCCAGGCGAGAGTGCCGCCTTGGGCGGTTACATCTGATATTTTCGTATTGACCGCATGAGCCACGGTACCTGTTGCGCTGATGCGGACATTGGTAACCGTTGCCGGTGCACCCCAAGCCTTGAGCAAAGCCTGGGCCATCATCATTTCCCCAGCCGCGCTGGGATGAACACGCCCGGGCAGAATGCCGGCGGCCAGTTTTGGATTTATTTTTTCCGCCTCTTTGGTGACGTTCATCATCGGGGTATTAAAATCCACGCACATCAGATGATTTTTCGCGGCCAGCTTTTGAACAAAGTGGTCGTAGCGAATCAGGACCGCGTTATAGCCGCCGGGAAATCCGGGTGCCTGAGTGAAGTCGTCATAGGGAGATGTTTCCAGAAGAACAATCCGCACACCAGGCAGGTGCTTCTTAAGCGACGCAATAATGTGCTCATAACCCTTTTTATAGGTGTTAAAAATCCCCTGATCAAAAGGCCGGTAGCTTGCGTCATTCATGCCGAGCATGATGGTGACCACATCCGGTTTGAAGGGAAATACGTCGCGTTTCAGGCGAAGATCAATGGGGCCTGCCCAGCCGCCAGTCACGCGGTCGCCGCCGACGCCGGCATCCACAAAGCGAACATGAAGTTTCGGAAATCGCGTCAGGACATAGGTTTGCACATCGGCCGGATAGAACCGCTGCTCGGTAATGCTGTCTCCGTAAAAGCAGACACGGTCGCCATTTTTCAGAAAAAATGATTTTGCGGCCGCATGGGCCCGCGTGGCCGCAAATGGTGCAAGGAGAGTGATTGCCAACACCGGTAAAATACGAGATAGCCGCACGCCGTGTCCCCTTAAAAATGTTTTACGCATTGGGCCAGCCTCCGCCGGTGACCCGCAGAAGTGGTAGGTTAGATTCCAATGCGGCCAATGTCAATTCGGCAGGCGGCTACGCCCAAAATAATTTGAAACTAAGCGAGGAAAGTAGAACGTAAGGACATCGGGGC
Source organism: Planctomycetota bacterium (assembly GCA_021852225.1). The sequence goes on along the minus strand of JAJZOA010000216.1, from coordinate 1,317 downwards.
ATTTGCCCAAGCCAGACGGCCGATTCGTTTACGCGAGTTAGACGGGCTAAACCAGCGGCTTGGTCTGTCCCGATGGCGACCGCAATATTCACTGATACCATTTCCGACGTTACCACCACCCCTGCGGAGCGGCCGTTAAGAGCCAGGCGCAGCAGGGGTGCGGGTAACTCGGCGGCGATAATTGCAGCGCGCAATGAACTGGATGCCTGTGGAATCTTTGAACGAACCGCTTCGCTTGAATACTGGGGAACTGTGCTTTCTTTTTTTTTCTTCCGTATGGGCGGCGGGCAGACGGTATCGGATGAACAGACTGCCAAGAACGTGCATTGGCTTGGTACGTTGCGGATGCCATTGTATGATTCAAATTATTGAAGCAAGTTCGACCTTTTTCAAGGCAGTTTATGGTCGCACTGGATAAACAATTTTTCCACCACCACGGTGCCAAGCCAAAACGCTGTGACCGCTGGCGCGATGAGTCTTGGCAGGCTGGAAAAACTCCTGGTCGCCGGACCGCAGACATCCTGTCTGCCCGTCGTCCTCGCGATACTTCCAGTTCCTCCGATGCCTCCTGTGCGAATTTCAATCATCGAAAGGCCTCCTTCACTGGCGTTGTGCCTTCGTATGGCCGTGGCGAAGACCGCTTTTGCACTCCCGGTTCCCAGCTTCCATCTCCAGAATTGCCTGTCTATTATTTGCAGGATGCGAATTGGGATACCACCGCGGTAGTCGGATTCAAAAGCACCACCGGCACTTGGGGCGTTACGCAACGCTATGTCTATTCGCCTTATGGTTCGATCACCCTCCTGAACGCCGACTGGACAACGCCGCCCACGGGCACGCAGCCAATAGTGACCAATCTGTATCAAGGCATGACGCTCGACTCGGTGACGGGCTTGTATTATTCCCGTTTCCGCAATTATTCGCCCAGTTTGGGGACATGGATTTCGCAGGACCCCCTTTCCTATGTGAACGGGGCAAATACATATCAGTTTGTGGGCAGCGGGCCGGTGGGTTCGGTGGATCCTTTAGGTTTAGCTGCCGGGCCTTTAATGAGCAGGAATGGCCCGCCCCATGACATGGGATGTAAGAAAGGAGTCTGCCGATACTATATTAATACTTACTATTATCAAAACTTAGGAACCCTCACGTAACTCAAACTCCGCAGGGCGCGAATGATGGTATCTTTTCTCGTATTAGAGATTATATTATTAAGAAACTATCTCAAAAGAGGGTTTTCCGTTACAATCATGACCGGTATTAAGAAAGGAGCCATGGATGGCCAAGCGTAAAAAAGCGGTGGAACCGCTGCCCACGATC
>JAJZOA010000253.1 GCA_021852225.1 Planctomycetota bacterium | reverse complement strand
GGCCCACCACGAAATAGGTATCATGGTTGCTTCGACGATAGGAGCGTATATTCAACTTGTTGCGTTTTTGATTATGGCGGCCTACCTGCTGCATTCCCTGTTCCGCGGCAAGAAGGCCCCGGTCAACCCATGGGGCAGCGGCTCATTGGAATGGACCACTTCATCCCCCCCGCCGACGGACAACTTTGATACGATTCCCGTGATTGGAGATCATTACGATCCATATGATTATTCGCATCTGCAATTCGATCCGGCGATTGGTGGATATGTGCAGACCGAAGAACATGTAGGTCCGCACCATGTGGACCACTAAACAATCGGCCGCTGATGGATCAGCGGAAAACGATTGCGGCAATGAACACCGCGTCCGCGTATGGGCGTGCGGCAAACAGACCCAGGAAAGCAGTGAGTGACCATGAGTGAAGCAATCAGTCCGACAGCAGCGCCCGCAGTGGACCAAGCGGTGGTGCGGAAGCATCTGGCGCATCATTTTGATACGCCTCAGCAGCAATTTGATTCCGGCAAACTCGGCATGTGGCTGTTTTTAACAACGGAACTTCTGCTGTTCAGCGGTTTGTTCTGCGCTTATGCCGTGTACCGAGCGTTGCATCCGGAAATTTTCCAGTTTGCATCGCAATATCTGGACCCGACCAGCGGGCTGATTAACACGCTTGTCCTGCTGACCAGCGGATTGACGATGGCGCTGGGAGTTCGTTTCGCACAAACCGGGAAAACCGCGCTTCTGGCGATATGTCTGGTGCTGACCATGCTGGGCGGGCTGACATTCATTGCTATTCACGCGGATGAATATTTCGAAAAATATCAGCAGAAGCTTCTTTGGGGAACAAATTACGCTCCCAAGATCGAAAAGCCGGCACCGACCGCAACGGCCGGCGCACCCGGTTCCTATGCCAATCTGCGACTCTTGGCGGCGCAAGGGTATATCACGGCTCATTCAGCGATTATGCCCGCAAGCATCGGACCCGCGGGTGTAGCGGCCAAACATGCGGCAACCCCCGCCGTGCCGCTGATTCCTGAACCGCATAATGTGCAGATTTTCTTTGGAATATATTTTCTCATGACAGGCCTCCACTCCATTCACGTGATAATCGGAGTGATTTTGATGGGCTGGCTGCTGGTGCGCAGCCTTCGGGGAGATTTTGGTCCGGGCTACTACAACCCGGTTGATTTTGTCGGTATGTATTGGGGCATTGTGGACATGGTATGGATGTTCCTGTTCCCTCTGCTTTACCTGATTCGCTGATTCAATACGCAAACAACGGGAGTTTCCCATGACCCACGATGCACATAGTTCCCTGGATCCTCATTCGTTGCCGCTAACGCCGGCCAAATCGCACATTGTGCCCATTCCGATGCTGTTTGCCGTATGGGTTTTGTTGTGCGGCATGGCGGTTGTCAGCATGGTCATTGCATCGGTGAATATTGGTTCACTTAATGTGCTGGTGGAAATGGTTATTGCGTCGATCATGGCCATTGTGGCGGCGCTGTATTTTATGCACCTTCGGTATGACAACCCGTTTAATATTGCCGCCATGCTGCTGACGGTGATCTTCATTACGCTGTTTATCAGCTTTTCACTGACCGACACAACTGACTACCGTTCTGAATTGATTCCCGGCTATGCTCCGGCCATGCAAAAGGCGGCAGCCGCGGCTCCTGCGGCCGCTACAACAGCGAAGACGGCTGTCGCCCCAGCGGCCGTGAAATAAAACGTTCATTGGCATTCTACCGTTTGGCCCGGCACGATATCTTGTGTCGTGACGGATAATTATTATTTTTTTTGCACTGCTGGTCACCGGCAATTGTGTCCGGTTATGCTTTACACTGTATGACAATGGATGTAGAGCGGTTTTTATCATCTGACGGACCGGTGGCGCGGCGGCTGGGCAATTATCAACTGCGACCGCAGCAGGTGGAAATGGCGGCTGCGGTCAACCGCGCCATGAATGCCGGTGAACATCTTGTCGTAGAGGCGGGAACGGGCGTTGGAAAATCGTTTGCATATTTGATTCCGGCAATAAGTCAGGTTGTGAATCACCGTCAGCGGGTGGTTATTTCCACTCACACAATCAGTCTTCAGGAACAACTTGTAAACAAGGATGTTCCGTTTCTGCAATCTGTCAGCGGCGAGGAATTTTCCGCGGTTTTGTGCAAGGGTCGGGGCAACTATATCTGCCAGCGGCGGCTGGAAATGGCCCAGCAGAAAGCCGCCCATCTGTTCGCGGCCAATGCCCAGCATGACGACCTGGAAATGATCCGCCACTGGTCGAAAAAAACCACCGACGGTTCGTTGACCGACCTGCCCCGCCAGCCGCAGTGGTCAGTCTGGGATAAGGTCTGTGCCGAGCATGGGAACTGCCTTGGCCGACGCTGCAAATTTTATGATGGCTGCTTTTATCAGGCCAGCCGCAAAAGGATCGCCAACGGTCAATTGCTGATCTGCAACCATGCAATATTGTTTGCCGATCTGGCGCTTCGGCGGATCGGCGCTTCCATGCTGCCAAAGTATGACCTGGCGGTTCTGGATGAAGCCCACACCCTGGAAGCGGTGGCAGCGGAGCATATGGGACTGTCCTGCGGGGAATTCAGTGTCATGAGGCTGCTGGGCGGATTGTATCAGCCGCGAACGGGCCGGGGATTTCTGACCGGCGTAAAATTTTGCGATTCGCAAGAGTCTCTGGAAGCGGCCCGCACGGCGGAGCTTGAGGCGCAGAATTTTTTTGACACCCTGCAAAACTGGAAGCGCCAGCACGCGCCACCCAACGGCCGGCTTCGCGAAAAGGAGGTGGTGGAAAACAGTCTTTCTCCCGCACTGGATTCCGTAGAAAAGGCACTGCGCCAAATGGTTCGCCAGCTTGCCGCTTCAGCTGACAAAGCGCTTCCGGATGTGGAAGACGACCCGGCGGAAGGAAACAGCGAGGGCGGCATGGCCTTTGAAATTGAAAAAGAGCGCTTCGAGCTTTCCAGTCTGGCCGATCAATGCCATGCACAAAGCGTATCGCTTGAGGCCTTATTAAATCAGCAACTGGAAGATTCAGTTTACTGGATTGAAGAAGGCGGCCTGACCCGGCGGAAATTAACCTTGAAAAGCTCGCCGATTAATGTCGCCGCACATTTGCGGGAAAACCTGTTCAAGGAAATTAAATCGGTCATTCTTACCAGCGCCACTCTGGCAACCAACCGGGGCGGAACGGTCGGCAAGACCAGTCGCGCCAAAAAGTCGGCCTCTCGGCCGGGTTTGGAAATCGAACAAGCGGGTGGAACGGCGACCCGCCCGCCGGCAAATGGGGCAGGGCAATCTCATACCAGTCAATCTTCAGAAATCCAGTATTCCGAAACGGCGGCCAGCGAAGGTCCATTTGCCTATCTACGCCAGCGATTGGGCGTGAGCACCGGGCGGGATCTGGTACTCGGTTCGCCATTTGACTATACGCGTCAGGTCACGCTGTATCTGGAGGCCAATTTGCCATCTCCAAACGAGCCGGATTTCATTCCGGCGGCGATGGCCCGTGCGATTCATTACATTAAGCAGACACAGGGGCGAGCCTTTGTACTTTTTACCAGTTATTCGAATCTGACCGAGGCGGCGAATATTCTCCGACCGGAACTCGATCGGCTGGGCTATCCATTGCTGATACAGGGCGGCGATGAGGGACGCAGCCAACTGTTAAAGAAGTTCCGGGACACCGATCACAGCGTACTGCTGGGTGTGGATTCATTCTGGCAGGGAGTGGACGTACAGGGAGAAGCGCTTTCCAATGTCATTATCACGCGCTTGCCATTTGCGGTACCCGATAAGCCACTGGTGCAGGCCCGCATGGAGGCGATTGAGGCCAGCGGCGGAAATTCATTCCGCGAATATTCACTGCCCGAAGCGCTGATTAAATTCAAGCAGGGCTTCGGTCGGCTGATCCGCACGCGGGAGGACGCCGGAATTGTGGTGGTACTGGATTCCCGCATTGTGACAAAATATTACGGGAAACATTTTATAACCGCCCTGCCAGACTGCAAAATTGTTCGCGTGGGAGGCAAAACCGAGTGAACATTGCCCGGTTCGGACTGGATATGTGGAAATCAGACGGTAAAGCCCAATATCCGCCAAGACGCAAATTGTCTGATTTTCAGATGCGCCAGCGCCGGTGGGCGGGTTACTGGCTGGTTTTGATTCCCGATCCCCAAAAACCGCCTCCGACCCGACGGGCAGGTTGGTGGCCGGTTTTGCCCGCCCGCTGACAGTCAACTACACCACCGGCGCCACCGTTTCCGGTGATCTGACGGTTATTCTGGGCGAAGACCTGCAGGCCACCCCCACCACAACAGCGGGCATCTTTGAACAATCCAGCCTGTTTAACCCGACATTGACGGCCACACCGACTCCCGAACCCGCTTCGCTGGCGTTCCTTGCAATTGGCTTGCTGGGCGTTATGGCGATTAAGCGTCGCAAGTGCCAAGCCTGAAACCTCCCATAGAGTATGCCCCTGCCGAGACCAAGCTCGCAGAACAATTAAAGAGCGTTAAACTCTTCACCCTCTGTAGAAACTATGATTCTGCGGAGGATTTTCTTTTTTGCCTGTCCCACAACTTTGAACGTTCCGTTGCAAACCACCTGGGCACTGGCACGAGCAAAAAAAAACGCCGTCCCGAAAACGGGGACGGCGTCTGTTTTCAACCATTTAAAATTGAAAGGATCAGGCGTTGGCGACCGGAGCTGCCGCGGCGGGTGCCGGGGTTGCTTCAGTCACAACAGCCTGCGGCTTTTCGGCCTCGGCCTCATCGGCGGCTTGCTGGGATGTGGTGCGACGGCGGCCAGATTTTTCCTGGCGTGCGGAGCGCTGCTGGGCCTTGTCCTGCTCTTCCTTGGCAATGCGGCCGGCTTTTCCTTCCAGAATAGACGCCAAAACTTCTTTCATAATCAGGTCAATGCCGCGAAGTGCATCGTCGTTGGCCGGAATGGCAATATCCACCAAGTCTGGATCGCTGTCGGTATCAATAATGGCAACTACAGGAATTCCGAGCTTGCGGGCTTCGGCGATTGCGATAACTTCGCGCCGCACGTCCACCACAAACAGTGCACCAGGCAGCCGTTCCATATTGCGGATGCCGGCAAGATTACGAAGGATCTTGCGGTATTCCCGCTTCAGGCTCGATTCCATTTTCTTGGAGTAGCTTTTGTTTACATCCGGTGAGTTGAGTACGCGTTCGAGTTCCTCCAGCCGCTGAAGGCGGGAACGGATCGTGCGGAAATTGGTGAGCGTGCCGCCGAGCCACCGCTCGGTTACAACCGGCATTCCAGCCTGCTTGCCGATATCGTCAATGACCGCCCGGGCCTGCCGCTTGGTGCCCACAAACAGAACATCGCGGCCGCTGGCAACCAGCCGACCGAGGAAACGCTGTGCCGCCAGAACACCCTTCAGGGTTTCGCGCACGTCAATAATATGAATCAAATTCCGCTTGCCGTAAATGTACGGCTTCATTTTTGGATTCCACCGGCTGGTCCGGTGGCCGAAATGAATACCCGCGTCCACAAGGTCGCGCACCAATTGGGGATTGGCCATGAAAAAGGCTCCGAATTGTATCAGCGACTTCAGAAACCACGCCGCGGAGATTTCCTACCATCGCTTATGAACGGCACACCGGCCGCCAAAACAAACCATTGGCAACTCCGGCAACACACCGGGGCAAGCCAACGAACGCGGCGTAAACCACTAGCCTACGGGAAATTGGATGGGGAGTCAATGGTTTTTTAGCGCAATTCTGAATCGCGAAATCGCAACCAGAATTGACTTGCCGGCCCCGCCGCACTCACCCCAATTTAAGAATATGAGCGCCCGCCCGGGCAATTTCTCGATCGACAAATGCAAAGAGATGACCGGAAAGCCGCCAACAAGACAGATGGAATTGCCACGTAAAAGACTATGCCAAACCCCATGTTGCCAGAACAATGAAAAACAGAGAATCTGGACAAAGGGCGAAAGCTGATGAGCACCTCCGCCGCCAAATTTATTTTTTTTAAAATAATTAAGGCGGATGGCAAAATAGATTGTGCAATATTTCACATGCCTAATTGATTGGCAGAACGTTGTAAACGTGCAGGCCATTTTCGGCCATGGTTTGAATATGGCCGTCCACGAAAACGACATTTGCAACGCCCTGACCCGCTTCATTCATATCATGACGATAGCGCAATCCCTGATGGTTCACGATGGATGTGGTTGCATCATTATTACCAGGATTAGGCGGAATAACGGTTTGGTTGGTATAAGCACCATATTGCCAAGTTAATTGCCCCGGCAACCAGGAAAACAGAAACGCCGCACAATTGCCAGTTCCGGGCCAACTCTGGTTGGTATCACCGATGGAAATGAGGCTTGCGGGATTGGGTATGGAGCTTAAACGCATGCTCTGATTAGCCGCCAGGGAATTAACCGAATTGGTATACGGTGTAAGAAATACGTTCGGATTGGCTGCATAGTTAACCCCCCAGCCTCCCACCATGGGAACCTGCCGGTCCGGGCACCAGAAATAATCGCTCCATTTTCCCGCCATATTGGCGGGAATATTTTTTCCAATAATTCCGTTATTGCCAATACTGACGGGCGGGCCAACTAGAAAATAGAATTCCAAATTAGCCCATTCACCAAAATAGGAGTTATACACACTGGTCGCAAACTTGGGGTTTGAGTACGTACCGTATGGCAACATTCCCTGATAATTGCTTGCATATTCCAGCGTAACCTGACCAAGACTGCGAAGGTTCGAACCACACAATGCCGTACGCGCTGTGGCGCGAGCCGCCGCCAACGCGGGCAGCAGCAAAGATATCAGCAAAGCAATGATTGTCATCACAACGATCATTTCCACCAAGGTAAAAGCTTTGCGGCCGGATGACGTACCTGGCCTTCCCGCGTCAGAAAGCGGGACGGTAAAAATCATAGATGTATTGCATAAAACCGGTGTTTCCATGTGAAGGTCCTTGCGATAGCCCCCTTTAATCCGGCGACTAAATTTGCCGGGTTGCCGCGCAATGCGCGGCCTGTTTCCGGGTTCTAATAGGCGTATCGGCAAGTTAATTAAGACCGAATAACAGAAGCTCGTGTTTACCTGATATAGGACGCAAGGTGGGGTTATCAGACGCCAGGAGCGCGAATTTATCCCAAAGGCTGGCTGACCGGGCAGATCCGCCGCCAACCATGAAATGGATCGAATTTTGAGACAAAAAAAATACCCTGTCCCGTTTCGTTTGGGCAGGGTATTTCTTCTGGAAATCAATTGACTAACAGCGTATTCAAAACACTTGGTAACCCAGGGCGGGAATTACGAACCAGTCTGACCGACATTCGCCGAAATTGCGCTCGTAGCCGTGCCGCCGGCAACGGTGGCTTTTAACGGCATGGCGCTATCCATTGTGCCGGAAGAGACATTTGCCGGCCCAATAAAACTGGCCGGTTTAGCCGCATGGTGCAGCGGACTATCCGACGCCATGAATGACTGCATGATGATCATCAACCCAAGAAGTGCCGGCAACGCAATTAAAATCCGGCCCATGAACGTGAGTAACTTACGCGGCCCCGCCTCATTCCAAAGGGCGGGATGCTTGGGAAAGCGAACTTTTTTCGGGAGCGGAAAGGATTTCGCCCAATCGGCACGCAGAGGAATAGGAGATTTCATCATTGCACCTCACCCAAAAAAGGGCCATGGAAGATAGCTGTCGGCCGGTGCGGACTTGGCATGAATTTCGCAATAGCATGTCCGAACCCGTCGGGTTGATCACGCAATCAACTCTGGCGAGTCGCCCAGTCAATCGTGCCAAAGGCACAGATGCCGATAATCAGGGCAGACCCGCCTGACGAAATAGGTATGAAGCAAATTCCGTGCCAAATAAGCTCGACACGCCGGTCTATGACCTCTCCTGATAAAGGTGCGGACACTTTACGCGTCCCGGCGATTCCGCCCGATGATGCGATTGGTCTTATGAGGTACCGCGGATTGTTCATATTGAATGAATAGTCCGCACGATCGGTGGCTGATCGGACCGGATGGACGTCGATTATTTGTTAATCGCCGCTTGCAAAACCTACGGCATGCGGGCCGAGGCCTGCTGTTATGATTTGGGTGAGCGGGTTGCCAAATTTACCCTCCCCACGTTACGCTTTGGGCATGTTCGGATCTCATTTATCAATCGCTGGCGGCATGACCAACGCACTGGCGGAAGCCCGTGAGCTTCATTTGCAAACAGTGCAGGTCTTTACCCGAAATCAACAGCAATGGGCCGCCCCGCCCCTGGCCCCGGAAACCACTGCGGCCTTTCGTAGCCAATTGGCTGACCTGGGCTTTGACCAAGTGGTCGCGCATGATTCTTATCTGATCAATCTGGCCACGACGGATGCAGAATTGCGACAGAAAAGCATTGCCGCATTCACACACGAACTGGAACGCTGCGAACAACTGGCTATAAAATATCTGGTCACGCACATGGGAGCGCACGGCGGCAACGGCGAAACCGTCGGCATTTCCAATATCATCACCGCATTGCGACAGATTCTATTTCGTGCGTCCGGCAACACTGTTATATGCCTGGAGACCACGGCCGGACAGGGAACCTGCCTGGGCTATAAATTTGAGCATCTGGCGGATGTCATGGCCGGCGTCGGAGAAAATTCACGGCTGGCGGTCTGCTTGGATACCTGCCATGTACTGGCGGCGGGTTACGATATTACCACCGAAGCGGGCACAGAAAAGATGCTTGCGGAATTTGACCGCGTCATCGGCCTGAAATATCTGCGGGTTATGCATCTCAACGACAGCAAAAAGCCGCTGGGAAGCCGCGTGGACCGCCATACACACATTGGCCACGGCCACGTGGGCCTGTCGGCCTTCGCGGCTATTTGCCGGAACCCGCAATTTATGCAGATACCAAAAATTCTAGAAACACCCAAAGAAATGGCCCCCAATGGCCTGCCATGGGACCGTAATAATCTTGATGTATTAATAGCATTAACGAATGGCGAAACTCCGGTACTGGTACCGCTAGAGGCTGATTCCCGACCGGCGAAAAAATCAGCGAAACCCGCAGGGCGTTTAAAAGCGATTTCAGCGGTTGGCCTGAACTCACGCAAGCGAAGCAAGGTCCTGGCGACCGCGATTTCACCGCCTGGAAAAAAGAGCACCGCATCCACCAGCATCCGGAAAAGCCCCGGCGCCGCTTCAACTTCAAAACGCAAACGAGCCTCACCATGAGTCCGCCCGTGGGAAACATGTTTTCATCAACGTGGATCGTAACACCCCTTTTTGTGACCGACCTTTCCACAGCCCGGACCTTTGCGGTAAAAGCCCGTGACGCCGGAGCGGATGCCATTGAATTGCGCTGCGACCGCACCGAAGCAACTGTGATTGAAGCGGTACTGCGGGACCCGGAAATCCGGCGATTAAAAACCATTCTGACCATTCGACCGGCTTGGGAAGGTGGCGGGTTTACCGGTTCAGAAGCACAGCGACTGGAATTGTTGAGATTGGCCTGCCGATATCAACCCGATTTGATTGATGTGGAGTGGAAAGCGTGGCAAAATTCAGCCGGATTCGCCGACGTTTTAGCCCCCTGCCTGATGATGCCGGAAACCTGGCGTGCCAGTGCCGCAACGCAGCGGCGGGCACCCGGACTTATTATTTCCAATCATGATTTTGTCCAGCGGCCAGCAGATTTACATCAGCGTGTGGCCGCAATGGCTGCCATACCGGAGGCGACAGTGCTGAAGGTGGCCTTCGCGGCCGCCGACATAAACGATGCGGTGGCGGCATTAAACTTATATAACCAGCGGTCAGATTTTAATGATCTGCCGCTGGTGGTCATTGCCATGGGCGAAGCGGGGCAAATTTCAAGACTTCTGGCGGCAAAATTCGGAGCGGCGTTTACTTTTGCGCAACTGGACGCGGAGGCCCATTCCGCACCCGGACAGCCGCCTATATCGACGCTGATGCAACGATTCCGTTTTAAGGAGCAACGCGCGGACTGGCGGGTATTTGGCCTGGCGGCTCCGCCTGCGCCCAGAATGGCCACATCGCTATCGCGCAGCATTTCTGCTTTA
>JAJZOA010000012.1 GCA_021852225.1 Planctomycetota bacterium | reverse complement strand
GGATGTAGCTCTGTCCGGCTGTCAGACGCCGCACTTTGCCGGCATCCACATCAAAGCCGATTGCGCTTAAGCCGCCGTCGCAGAATGCCTTCACAAGCGGCAAGCCGACGTAACCCAGACCAATCACGCCAATAACGGCTTTGCGGCTGGCGAGGCGCTGGCGAAAGACGGAAAGAATCGTATGTTTCATTGGAACAGATGTCCTGCAAATTGATCATTATCTATCGGGCAGCGTCCTTGGCGCGGCTAGCCGCCGACATTGGCCCTGGTCGAAGGCGACTTCACCGAGTGGTGTATGATGGTTGGCAATGGTCGGCCGGCGATCGTGGACTGGCCAGTCCGATGGTCGCCCAGGTACAGCAGGCCAAAGAGTACCAGCAGCCCGACCACAACTTCCAGCGGAAAATTCATTTCCATGGTTCAGAACCTCGGTTAAATGCGGTTGGCATACCCGCATTTTTCAGAAATGCGTCGGTCGCCTGAAAAAGCTCAGCGCGGTCGCGACCGCTGAAACCGCCAGCAGAAGATCAGCATGGGAACGCCGATGCAGAGCATGGCATCGGCCATATTAAAAATCCATGGCCAGTAGTGAAGCAGAATAAAATCCCGCACACCGCCATGATTAAATACACGATCGTACATATTTCCCATGGCTCCGGCCAGAATAAGTCCAAGTGCAATATGAGTGGGCCATTGCCACCGATAACTGCTCATGAACACATAAACCACAAAAGCAATGGCCACCAGACTCATCAGTATAAAAAGGAGTGCCAGTCCCTGGCCAATGCCGAAAACGGCGCCATTATTCAAGGTTGTCTGGAACATCAGCACATCGGGAATAACCACAACATGATGGGTTTGAGCCTGTGGACCAAGTTCACGAAACGCGATGACTTTGGTGGTTAGATCGGTCGCCACACCCACCGTCACGACTCCGATAAATCGCAACCACGCCAGGGGCGATAGCGCCGCAACCTGAACTGCCCGGCTGTTGGCGTCCAAGCCAGACGCAGAGACTGAATCATTTAACGGACCGGTTCCAGGCACAATATCATCCATTCATCACCGAAAGGGCAAACCGCGGACGGTGGTTAGCCCTCCGCAACGGTTTATACGCTCCAAATAGAGCTATCCCGGATTACGCACCGCAATTCGGGCGTCAAAGTTCGGACGGAAAAAGCAATCATCCGCCGATAGCCGCGTCGCGATTGTAATGCCCAACGGCATGGCCGCAAAGGGGGGAAAAACGGACAAGACGTTTGGCCACCAGGATTGGAGAGGGAGAACAGTTGAAATTTGACTGGAAAGCCACTGAAGGGAAATGCATTTGGTTACCGCGCACCGGGAAAAATCACCGACTCGGCACGCAATGGGTTCTGATCGTCGCGTTCGCGATCGCGAAACGTACCGTTGCCGCCGGTCATCAATTTTTGGTTCATGTTTCAGCCGACCGGCAATGCCTTCGCGACCAGGTGTATGTCATCATTGAAGTGATGCGCGAAGCGTGGCGGGGTCAGCGCGTCGAATGGCACCGGCCAGCGAAGTGAGCAGTCGCTGGGCGCTGGCACTCTGACCGTCGGATAAATTTTCCAGAACCAGAATCCGGCCCAGACTCCGATGGGCAAAAGAGCAAATGGCAAACCGATGGGTGGATCGCCAGCGTCCCATGCCCAGGTGTGCCAGATCCGCTGCCAGGGCAAGGTTTCCGGTCGCATCCGAACTGCGCGATTTTATCCGAGCGTAATCCGCGGCAAGCCGCTTCAGCCATTTGCCGCGGCCGTTGCGCGCGAATTTTGCGGCCAGCGGCACATTTTCCAGCAGAGATAAACTTTCCACGGCAAGGCGGGTGTTGGCCTGGCGGTTGGTCGGATCGTGGCGCACCGTGTGCTCCAGTGCCGGAAGGGCTTGGGAGAATTTTCGGGCATCGGCCACCAATGCGCCCACCCGGCGCATGGCTGGTTCCAACGTGCGGCGCTGCGGCCGGGACAGCAGAATCGCGAATCGTCTGGCTGTTTGCAAAGACACCGCGGCCCTGCGAAACCGGCCCGCGCGCACCTGCAATTCAGCCAGATTCGCCCAAGCGCGCACGGTCAGGCGAACCAGCTCATGAGATGATATATGCATATATATGTGTACAATATTAGCCAGCTCATGGGCCAGTTCGCCCGCCTGAGCCAGAGTCGGTTGTGAGAAGGCTGGACAAAATAACGCGGCGAAGGTCTGCACCTGCCCGGCGGGGCACCCGCCCTTGTTCACCTGCCGGCCCGCCGCAAGCAGCAAAGACCGCCGGAGGCCGGAAGAATCAGCCTTTCCCTCTGCGGATAAGATAAGGGTCAAAAACCTTGCAGGATTGCCGTTGGCCGTGGCGCGAAGAGGTTTAACTAATCTGGCGCATGCCGCCGTATCCTGGGGCGAACAAAGGGGCTTTACCAGCAACGCATAAGGCGACGCCCAGAAGCCACGCGACAGCCGGGCGACATTCCAGAGCCTATCCTGTGGCCGCACCTCCGCGGGCGGCGAGGTGGGTTGTGTGGCGCCCCCATTGCCGGAATCGGAATCGTTGCCAAAAAGCAGTTCCCCCGGCAGCGGCTTCTGAGCCTGAAGCGTGGTGACCGCCGCACATAACAGGCCCGCGGCAAACAAGCCGGTAAGACCGGCCAAACCGACGGGTCGAAGCGGTCGAAACAGGAACCGGGTAAAGTCATTCATAAGTTAAATTCCAGAATCCAAGCCCCTGGGCAGCCATTGTCATGAATCAGATCGTCTCTGAAGCCCACTTTCCGCTTCGCCCCATTGCCCCCCTGCTTAGTTGATATTCAATGGCGACAACCTCATTTTTAACCGTCGTGGTATTTCAATCTCCAACGGCCAGAAGTCAGGCGGAGTGAAGTATCTGCCCATCCGCTGACGTTTTCCATCCGATAAATATCCAATTGCGCCGGAGGCGCTAACACTTTCGGCCAACAGGCCGAAGCTATCGCATCGGCTATATATCCATCGGTTTAAACGCAAAAGCCGCCGCAATGTTTCACGCATAAACGAAAACGGATTCAGTTATCAGACCCGATTTATCTGACAGCGGCCGCGTGCGGTGCGATCCGCATTATGGTTTGGTCTCCGGATCTGTGGGCAGCAATAGCGGTGTTCCAGACGGCTGATTGGATTCAGTCGCCGCTGGAGCAGGCGCGGTTTGGGGCGGCGTGAATGTGGGTTGACTTTTCGCGTTGGCGGGCAAAGTGGCCGCGGGCGCGGCCCGGGACATTGGGCGAGCCATGCCAGAGCCAACCGGCTTAGCGTTCGATCCGACCGGCGCCTTAACCGCTGTTGGCGCGACGGCTGGTGGCAGGAGCGGGTGAACATCCTGGCCAATTGGCAAATCAACCGATTCACAAAGTAAAATCAGAGGCAGCTTGTTGTTGTCCCAGTGGTTCAACTGATAATAAGACTTTTCCAGGCCGCCAGCGCGAATTTGCAGCGTCATGCTGTTTCGCTGGTAGCGGTCAATCCGACTGTGCCAGTAGGACCAGGTAAACGCGCCGCGCAGCAGATGAGCCTTGCGTACTGCATTCCACATGGCCTGCAGTTGCATTCGCGTCAAAGGTGTAACGGACCGATAGCGGGAGGTAACGCTGTTGTTGTAATCACTGTAAGTGGTATAAACGGTGGTGCTTTTCATGACCGACGCACGAATGACCTGATGAACCCGTGTGCGGGCGAAGTAACTGTCGCTGTTGGTATCAATCACAATGGCGAAATCGTGCGGATAGGGCGTGGCAATGAACCGCTTATCGGCAAATGGATTGCTGACCACTCCACCGCAGCCACCCATTGCGGTGGCCATTAAAAGAACCGCACAAACCGCCGCTATACGAACGACGCCCCATCGGCACCCGGTGCCTGCATCAACTTGATTCGGCTTTTTCATAATTCATGACCCTTTTTACTGGTCCACTTGTCCCGGAGCATCAGGCCGCACGATTTGCGGGCAAGCCCCCGTGAGTGGTATATAGATTAACCGCAAGCGGACGGCTCGTTAAGCCTGCGGAAGGCAAACCCTTGAAATATTCGTGGGCAACGATTGGCAACGGTTGAATGTTTTATGAAAAAGCGTATACTGACTGGTCTTTGAAAGAATCAGGAGTACTGGTTATGCCTCATGTTTGTCATTTCACCGGCCGCAAGACCCAAATTGGGCGGCAATGTACCTATCGCGGCAAGGCCAAATACCTTGGCGGTGTAGGCATTAAGATCACCGGCCGGTCGTCACGGAAGTTCAAACCAAACCTGCAAAAGGTTCGCGCTATTGTGGATGGACGGGCTGTGCGTGTATGGGCTTCCGCAAAAGCGATTAAATCCGGCTTGGTCACGAAGCGGCTTTCCCGGCGTCATGTGTATCGCAAGCCAGCCGCCACAGCCGCCTGACATCCAAGGCCGGTTCTTTACTGACTGGTAAAGCCCTTAGCTGGCGCAGATTAGAGTGGACCCGACAGTTATGGACGCGGGCTGGGTTAATAGCGGATCATCGTCTTAGCCACTGCGCGAGCACGGAATTCTGACAGCGCGATGGCGATCGGTTTACCCGACAACCAGCCGGTTGACATTTCAGCCAAACCGGGCGATAAATTCGGACGGGGCTTCACCGCCCCGTTTTATTTTTTAGGGTTTTAATCATGGCCGACACCTTGACACAAGAGCAGGTTCTGCATGTGGCCCGCCTTTCACGGCTGAAGGTTGGCCAGAATGACCTGCAGCGGTATTCACAGCAGCTTTCTTCAATTCTGGATTATGTCGGCCAACTGCGGGAAGTGAATGTAGAGGGATTGGAACCAATGGCCCACCCGCTGCCACTGCACAGTGTGCTGCGAGAAGACAAAGTCACACCTTCACTTACCGTTGAACAGGTGTTGGCCAATGCACCGGGCAAAGCCGGCGATTTCTTCACCGTTCCAAAAGTGCTGGACAACACCGGCGGTGCCTGACGGCAACCATTTCAAGCAATGGACAAGCAGTCTGGCGAGCCGAAACGCTGATTTGAATTATCGAATGGCGCGACAATGATACACGCCGCCTGGCGGCATGTTCAGAGGGACAAGTTCAAAGGATACATCGCTGAACCACTGGCGGTAGTGGCGCAAATAATACCATGGGAATTCGGTTATATTGCTGAAAAATCCCTGTGGGTTCAGATATTTCCGCACCGCGTCAAACATTCCATGCCGCACGGGTTCAGGAAGTGTCGGCGTGGCCAGGCCGCTTACAAAATAATCCACTTCCTGCGGACCAATACCATGGGCGGCCAGAAGGGTGCTTAATGCACCGACATCGCCCTGAATAATTTTCACATTAGGACGACCATGGAAACGATCCTGAAGAATTTTTACAAAATCGGCATCATATTCAATGGCCAGAAGCTGGGTTTGCGGGCCTAAGCGTTCGACGATTTGCGCGGTAATCGGACCGGTGCCCGCGCCAAGTTCCACAATAATTTTTGCCGTCGACCAACTAATCCGATTCAGTGTCGCCACAGCCATGAAGCGACTGGACGGCCACACGGAGGCGATTTTCGTACCATGGCGAAAAAATTTGCTCAAAAACAGCAAATTATGCGATAATTTAGATTTCCGCGGTTGGGCTGAAGCGTCCGCTTCTTGCATCGCTTTTTCCGTCTGGGGCATACATTATCCAATAAACAGGAAGGAAACCCACCGGGACCTTTTCGCTTAACAGCCAACTGTGCGGCAAAAGCCACGGCCAACATTGGCCGCACCGAACTTTTTCCCTTTCAATGGCCGCCACCAAAACCAGCCGCTATTCGGAACAACTCGTCTACGGAATAATCTGGGCGGTGTGCTCCGCTTAATTCCCAGCCGCCGGCACCACGTCCGGTACCGCCGATGGAGCAAGACCGGCCCCATTTGCGGGTGCCACTTGTTCAGATGCGGGCACATAAGGATTGTACTTAAGCTTAATCGGCAAAATAAAGATATCGACCCTGCGGTTTGCGGAGCTGCCACGGTGCCCTGGTGCATTGGGAGCAATGGGATGTGTTTTACCCCATCCGGCAACCTGCATGCGCCGATCCATGACGCCAAAGCGCTGGAGAACGTACATGACCGAAATAGCGCGATTGGTGGAAAGGTACCAGTTGCTCGGATTCATGGTGTTCTTGGTTCGACGAATGGGGACATTATCCGTGTTTCCGACGATACGAATTTCATTGTCCGAAATTTGCGGCATATCCAGAATGTTGGCGAATTTCGCCAGTGCCTGCCGCGCCGATGGGCGCACTTCTGTACTGCCAAGAGCGAAGGTTAAATCGCTCTTGAACCGCACCAGCCCCAGTTTGCGGTTAAATGCCAAAAGACTTGGATATTGTTCAGCCAATTGTTCCAGTGCGTCATTGACGGCGCGGGGCAAACGCGGCGCGCTGCCGGCGAGGGCCAGAAGTTTATTGTATTCCGCCTGAAGTTTCGCGAGGCGAGCCTTCAGAAGATCACGTTCCTTCAGCAGGGCCGCGGTGCCACCACCTTGGGCGCTAAGCAGCGCGTCTTTCTGGGCAATTTCAGCCTGCAGGGCCGCAATTTCATTATGCAGACGGGCAACATCATTTTCCGAAGCCGCCAATTGCTGTTTGACCTGGTCAAAAGCCGTTTGCAGCCGCTGGTATTGATCTTCCGATACGCAGCCCCCCAATCCGAGCAGACCAGAGACAATTGCCACGGCGGCCAAAGAACGGGAAAGTACAGAAAAATGTGATCGAATCATTAAAAAACTCCAGTTGTATGCCAAATCGGAGGCAACGTCAGCCAATTGAGTCATTCGGCCGCTATCCGCCGAATCACCAGGTTAAAACAAAATTCACCTGGAATTGTATACCCCGGCTTATTATAGCACCGGTCTTGGGTAGCCAACGCGAAATCCGTCGGCCCATTGCCCACGGTCGCGAACTTTTTACTAACCAAATCCCCCTCTATTGTTGCCGAGTGACGCCTTTTTCCACCCAGTATTCAAGCTTCAAATCAGGGGCGGACACCACTTGCGCCCAACCGAAAATCCCGGGCGAACAAAGCGAATTTCAAACCGCCTGATACCACTTTTATCGGCTATTCGCATCCATTTGCGCCTGCAATGCCCGAAAAAAATGTCCTCATACTGCATCGCACCTCAGCGGGCGGAAGCCTTACCTACAAAATATCCAACGAAAGCCAGCAACGCCGAAAGCACGACCAGCAACGCAATAAACAACACCGCATTTGCACCCAGCGTGTGCATCCAACGCGGAGTAAAGCCTTCCATTGCCATCATGGCGGCAACCAGTGTCAGTCCCATTACCAGAACCGCAGCCAGTGCAGCTCCGCCGTAAAAACCGGCGGCGGGATCTGGTGCTTCATAAACGGCCGCATACGTCGCGGTTGTGGGAACGGAAGCAGCGGCGATGGTCGCCTCGCCGGCAGCTATGGAGGCTTCCGGTCCGGATGCTACAGTCTGATCAAAGACTCCGGATGATGATCCTATACCAGTTTTGGAACCCGCGGACGAATCGCCGGGATAAATTTCTTCCAGCAGTTCGGCTCCGAGGCTTGTGTTATCGCTTTCGCGGGTAAGGTCCAACAGACCAGAACCGCTGCCGACAGAATCCATTCCGGAGGGCGAAATGGCTTCATCCAGAGACTGGGAAATCTGGGTCTGGGCGTTGGCATCCGCCGGCTTAATTTCATGTGTATCAAATACTTTCATGCCTTGGGCCGGAGCGCCGCTGGCGGACCCTGCAGGCCCGGCCACAGATCCGCCCTTGGATGAGGCCGAAGGTGAAACCGCCGATTGCCCGGACAGACTTCCGGAAAGTCCAATCACGCCACTGCCACTGTTGTGCGCCATCATGGCTTTGGTATCACCGGAACCACTGGACACGCCGGAACTGGCAAGGTCAATCGGACCGCCCGAACCGGCGCTGGCGGATCCGCCGGCAATTCTATCAACCTGGTCGACTTTGAACATGACACGGTTACCATCGCGAAATTCGCGAAGTTTGTTCTGGTCGACCAGTTCCTTGAGTTTATCAAGGCCGACATTCAATTTAGCGGCGGTCTCTTCGGCACTGTAGAACATTTTGGCCATGTGTGACTCCTCAAAATCGGGGCAACTGATACGCGGCCGGCCAACGGATTCAGACCTTGTGGCTGTCCGACCAGTGGCCGCAATTTCCTGTTTTCGCCGCTGCGGCGAAAAATTGCAAGCGACCAACCGAAATCCGCAACCTGTTGGACACGTCCAACGAACAGGACTTGAGCCTATCCGAAAGCCCAACCGGCTGATTGGCTAACCGCCAAAACCGCATGCTTTGCCCTCTCCGCCAGCAACTTATTCTAACATCCTGTCGGCGAATTCGCACAATCCTGTCCGGCCTGACCCAAGCCGAATCCTTAAGGCCCTATATTACCGTGGGCAGCCGCATAATACCAAATCAAAAACAAGACACCCGCAAAAATCTTGCGGCTTACCGGTGACCGATGGCAGGCCATGGGTTCAAACACAAGGATTATGCCGCGCCCGTGGGTCACAAATGTCTTTGATTCACCGCTTTAATATTCGCCTGTCCGTCGGGTCTGGCGACCTAAAGCCAGTCTACGCGCACCTGTTCAATGGGCGATCGCGTAGCAAATAATGTTCCGGGCCAGCGCCTGAGCCGAAGCCGGCGCATAGCCATTAATTCCCCAGGTTTTAGTGCCCAGCAGGCCGGAGGTAATATCCCATGGGGAAAACAAAATGACCCAGCGGCCATTGACCTTCACACCCTGCAAATCAGGGCTGGTACGTTTGCGATGGGAATCCACATAAAATTTGCGGTAAACCACATGTGACGCATTTATCCCACCGGCAACAGAACCGGTGATGATGGAGGAGTTTGCGGGCAGATCCACAAATTTTCCATTGGGAACCAGTTTTTGCACCAGCATGTCGAACGCGTCGGTAAATTTCTGATGTCCACCGCCGGAATCAGCGAAAATCATTCCGCCGGCGGCGATATATTTCCGCAGGGCGGCAATCTGACTGGTGGTAAGCGTGAATTTGCCCGTGCCGGTCATGTGGGCCAGTGGCGTCGTGCGGGCATCCAGTTTGGCAATGCTGGAATTGGCGACCGAAAGGGAGGTCTGGAAGTCCGCTGCGGCCAGCGCGGCCATGCGTGGCCAGGCACCCGGTTCCGGGTTCCAGTTTCCAGCGTACAAAATCTGGCTCATGGCCAGCGAACGCACAGTCGCGCCGCCACCACCCGACACATTGAGACTTTTAAGTTTGTTGGCCAAATAGCCCTTTCCGGTGGCATAAAGATAAATACTGGCGGGGATATTCCAAGCCTCGCGGCGGGAAAACGCGCGGCGCTGCCAGGTGGCACCCAGGTCCTGCGGGCTGATGATCCAGACATCACGAATGCCATTGGAAATCGCGATAAGCCCCGGATCGCCGGTAAACTTATATCCTGGCAACATGTGATACAGAAGGGAATCCTTGGGCAGCTTATCGGCTTCATATTGATGGTTAACAACGCGCTGGCCATATTTAATCATGGCGCGTTTAAATCGTTGGCTGGAGCCGTTGCAATTACAAAAAACCATGCCGCCAGCATCGACAAATGCCCGGATTTTTGCGACCTGATTTTTGGTGAATTTCGGATCCTTGTATCCATTTATATACAGAATCGGGGAGTCCAGCCAGTCTGATTCCGGTGTGTGAATGTTCACGACCTGCCAGTTCAGAGGCACTTCATAAGTTCGGCTGATCCAGGATGTGACATTGGCCAAATCGCGCTGTCGCGCGTTCCACTGGCCATAAAAGTGTGCCGCGCCTGAGGCGCCATAATGGAGTTTGTTCATGAATACCGGATTCAGGCCGCGGTCCAGGATAAGCAGGGCATAGGCGGTTCCCACAAATGGATTGGTCCCGTCATTGCCGTTGCCACCAAAATACCAGGGCAGATTCTTCATGCGGGCGCCCCAGCTTCCATCCCCATTCTGACGCGCTAGCAAAGTGGCGGCGAAATCGCGGTACCAGTCGTGGCCACCGAACGTTTTAATCCCGCTTGCCAGTGCGACGCGTTCATCGCCATACATGGCGTAAACGTCCGTCTCAGCGGGATTAAAATTATGG
>JAJZOA010000363.1 GCA_021852225.1 Planctomycetota bacterium | reverse complement strand
CCCATGCGTAAATATTGCGCGGCATCGCACCGCCGACCGACAAATATACCGCCATTTAATTGTCTAGATTATAAAGGCAATTGCCCGCACGCTCAATCCGCGAGACATTGGAATTGAATTGGATATCGGTTTCGGGCACGCGCCGCAGGCGATCCGATCTGACAGCGAGCGGCCAAATTCGGTAAACCGAACAGTTTGCACCGGAAACGCCTCGGCCGGTACGACCCTTAAGCTTCAGCCACTGCGCGGCGTTGAGATTTTCGCTGGGAATTGATCCGTTTGGATTCTACACGGCGGGTCTTGCTGGCACGGCTGGGCTTGGTTTTGCGTCGGATTTTCGGTTCCACAAGAGCTTCGGCAATCAGTTCGCGCAGCTTTTCCACGCACGCGCGACGATTCGCCTCCTGCGTCCGCTGATTCCCGCTGACCAGCAGAAGATGGCCCAGCGCGTCGATTCGCCGACCCGCCAAAGCCAGCAGGCGCTGCATCGCCCGTCCGGAAAGACCGTGGAGGTCCTCGGGGCGCACTCGCAATTCGGTTTTGGTATTGACCTTGTTGACATTCTGCCCACCGGGTCCGCTGGACCGGGAGAAGCCGAAATTCAGGTGGGCCTTGTCGACCCAGACGCCCGGCCCCAGCGTAATGCCGGGCAAATATGATACTGCATCACTCATAGTTCTTATTATAACATAGAACGGGCGTTTAAGCGCAATTCCGGAAAAATCGGCTATTTGACCGACCGCCAACAGTCGGAATGGGGCGCAGTCCATGCCGAAAAAGCGGATAAGCGATAGATGGCCACGGGCATCTTTCACCGAGCCGGATGGTCTTTCCGGAATCCGGTGGCGCAAAACCTGAAAAGCTATACAATCAGAGGCTGGATTGAGATGCGTTGGATACCAGAAAGGCTTGAATTCATGATTGATGTCGTATTGCTTCCCGCGAATATAGACCCGTTTGTTCTGCCCCGTGCACAGGTGGCGGTTCTGGATGTGCTGCGGGCCAGCAGTTCGGTGGTCACTGCCTTGGCCAATGGGGCCACACAAGTGCGGTTGTTTGATACACCAGAACAGGTTCTGAAGGCGCGCCAGGGGTTTGTCGGCCCGGTTAAAACAGCCGGCGAGCGCAGTTGCGTTAAAATACCAGGCTTTGACCTGGGCAACTCGCCGGCTGAATTTGAAACGCATCAGATTGGCGGATCAACAGTGCTGATGAGTACCACCAACGGCACGCGGGCCGCGGCCGCCGCGATGGCCGCGGAGCAGATGTTTATTTGTGGATTGTTGAACGCCGGTGCCACAGCCCAGGCGCTGCTGCCCCGGATTGATGAACTTGACACCCTGCTGGTTCTGGCGGGAACGGACGGAAAGCCCGCCCTGGAAGACCTTCTGGGTGCCGGGGCGGTATTGTGGCATATTTTGGGCGGTACACTTCGTCCGAACCTGCCATTTACCGATACCGCCTGGATGGCGTATCACGCTTTTTCCGCGGTGCGCAGCCGTTTGAAACCGGCTTTACGCCTTGGTGCCGGTGGCGTTCATTTGATTGAAAACGGCTTTGAAGATGATATTGACCTGTGCGCGGAACTGGATGCCAAACCGATTGTCGCACTGGTGGAAAAAGGAACGCTGAACGTTACCAGCGCGTCTTAACAGGATTCCACTGATCATGGAAACCGACACATCTGGAGGCCGCCCGATTGAAAGAAGCGGACACATCTTCGTCACGCGGTAAGCCAGTGGCACACGACGAATCGCGCCCGATTGCCGCGATTGTCCTGCTTTGCGTGGCTCTGAGCGGTGTGTATGGAATATTGCATGACCAGATTACCGCCCGTATCTGCCCAGCCTATTTCACGCTGGACCATCCATCGCTCGGGCTGCCGGGGTTGTTCCATAATCCAAACCCCACGGTGCTTGGCCTGGCTTGGGGCGTGGTGGCAACCGCTCCACTGGCGACTATCCTTGGAATTGGAGTGGCCTGTGCGGCCCGCTTCGGTTCATGGCCAAAAGCGAGTTGGCGCCAGCTTCTGATCCCGTTGATTCTGGGACTTTGCGCAATGGGATTCTCCGCCACGCTGGCGGGAATTTGGGCATTCCACACCGCCTGCAGCCATGGCAATCCGCTATCCGTGGCCCGTGAATATGCCGTTTGGCGGGCCCATCAGACGTCGTACGCGGGTGGAACGGCTGTCGCTTTCGGAATAATGATTTTCCTTTTTTTTACACCGGTATCACCAAAGCCGAACCATCGGCAGACCACATATCTAAATTTCTTTTTGTCGGTTGACAATAAATTCGCTTCATTTTATAATGCGAAATCGACGTAGAAATAAAATATGTACGCTTCGGTCGTCATTCCGTTCGTAGATGACCAGCGAAAGCGATGTCGTTTAACGACAATCTATTCCGGCAAAGAGTCTTTACCACTGGCGGACATAAGCGTGGGCGGCGGTCGCCTTCGCGGGTTTTTTCTTTTTTCACGGGGGTATTTCATGAAATTGCGCTTTCCGGTATTTCTTGCCACCGCAGCTCTGGTGTTACAAACTGCGGGTACGGCAATGGCGACACTGTCGATCAACACGTCCAATTCCAGTGAATGGACCGCCACCAACGGCGTGATCACTCTGGGTATGACCACCTCCGGTGGCGCCATTAACCAACTTAGCGTCACGATCAATGGAGCCACCACCAATATTTTCAATACCACCGACAGTTCCGGCCTGCAGCTTTACGGCGAATACGACGGGCCTACCGGCATCATGTACGGCAGCACCACGGCGAGTTATCACTTCGTTTCCGGTCATTATCTTGATATCTGGACGACTGTCGCCCCTTCCAGCACCAGCGACAATTTCGGTATTCAGACCCACTGGGTGTTGACGCCCAATAGCCCCGATCTATATATGTACGTGGTCTTCACGCATTCGGCTTCCGCCCCGGCCACAAACCTCGGCCAAGGACAGTTTATCTTCAAGGCCGGTGATACTGTTTTTAATTCAATTTATCAGGCCAATACAGGACCGCGAAACCTGGCCACTTTCAACTATACGCTGCCCACGGAATATGCCCAGGGGCAACTCGTGGCTGGAACACCGGGCCGGCAGGTTCTACCCGAAGTCATTGATTACACCGGTCTTCCTTCACCAGGGAATCCCAATGACCCGCATTTTATTGGCAAATATGACTTTTCCACCTATGAGCAGTACCACGCCGTCACCGGGGAATACACCGGATCACTGGGTGCCAATTCGGTTGCCGCGTGGTTCGTGAATCCCAGCCCGGAAACCCTGACCAACGGCCCCACTAAACAGAGCATTGTTTCCGGCAGCCCGGTCATTCCGCAGCTTCTGGATGAATTTCTATCCGCCCATTACGGTGGAGGAGATTATGTTCCGCCGCAGGGGGTAAATTCAACGCGCATTTTCGGGCCTTTTGCGCTGCATTTTAATGCCGTGGATCCGACTACACCGACCCTTGCATCCATGTATCAGGACGCGGTAAACAGCGCGGCCAACGACCTTTCTTTCTTCAATTACGAAGGCATTCTGCTTTCCAATGGCTATGTGCCCGATTCCAAACGCGGCAACCTGCAGCCCTTCATCACCGACACACTGGGCTGGAGCGGCAATGTCAATAACAATGTCGTTGTGTTGTCCGATCCGGGCAAAGATTTCCAGCAGTCGGCCAATGGCTATCAATACTGGGGATATTTAAGTTCCGCTGGGAATACCACGCTGTACAACGTGGTGCCCGGCACCTATCGGCTGACCGCCTATCAGCCAGGCCAGTGGGGTCAAATGCGGTTGGACAATGTCACGATCACCGCCGGGCAGACCAACGCGCTGCATGGCCTGACGTTCAAGCCGGAAAACTTTGGAGCCGCCGCGCCCATCTGGACCATTGGCACGCCGGACCATTCCGCCAACGAATTCGAAAATGGCCACAATTCCAGCGGCCAGGACGATCGCCAGTATTCCGGGGCATACAATTTCTGGCAGGAACTTTCCGCAAATTCCGGCAAGGTGGTGTACTATGCCACTGCGGTGGGAAGCACTCCGGCGACCAACAATCTCAATGTCTGGCCGGCGAATCAGTGGCAGTATTTTGATCCTGGCCTTTACGCCGGCGTTTACAATTCAAGCGATCAAACAACAGATGGGTATAAATATATTGCTCCATCTTATGTGGGTAATCCGGCCACGTACACCGGCCAGCCCTGGCAAATTCATTTTACCACCACCGCCGCCCAGCAGGCCCAGGGGCAATATGTGGTGCTTTCCATCGCGCTGGCCGCCGCGGAATCAGACCTTATTGTAAATCTCAATGGCCATCAGTTGATCATGAAAGACCCCTACTATATTCGATCCAGCGATCCGATGATTCGCAGTGGCGATGCAGGGTATTATGGCTGGGCGGCCCTCCAATTCCCCACCACTGACCTGAATCCTCCCGGCCAGGACAATGTCATCACCCTTGGGGTGAATCATACCTGGGGGGTCATGTACGATGCCCTGCGGCTAGAAATCACCAACACATCCGCGGACCCGGCCGTTACCGGCTGGCATGACTATGAATATCTGTATGGTAACACCGATGAAATGCCCAACGATTCGCTGGGCCAGAATTGATCGCTAGAGTTAAACCGGCTGCTAACTCGCTTCCGGGCGGACGGCGCTTCGTCGCCCTCCGCCCGGTTCCACGATCTTAATAGCAGGGAGGATGGCAACGAACGCTACGCCACATATGTCCGAACACATTGGCTTAACGCCAATTGACACGCCTGGTGTTGGCCGCCCTGGCCCGCACAGTACCCCGGCGGGCCGCGGTATGGCGCTCATTCTGGTTGTGGCTATTTTGGTACTCCTGGCCCTTATGGGCACGGTCTATCTGGTGGTGGCTAACGCAGATCGGCAATCACTTGGTGCAAGCAACACATCCCTGAGTCTGCACTTCGCGCAGCAGGGCATGATGAATATTGTTTGCGGCATTATGCTGGATCAAACGCTGGATCAGAACAATCGAGCGTTGTCTATTGGCCAGTTCAACACAGTGACCGGCACACCGGACCCAGACTATGGCGCGGGGTTTATTCCAGATCAAAGTACGATTTGGGCCACTGCCGGCGGCACAATTACAGGCCGGATATCACGCCTTTGGGACTTTCCGGAAATCGGTGGCGTCCGCACTGCCAGCGGCCCCCCGGAAACATCCCCGACCGCGATGCAGCAATTTTACAGGTCAACGCTTGTTGTCGGCGAATCTTTGGCGTCCGGTGCGGTGCAATGGACCGCCAGTGAACCGTGGCTTGTGAGCGATCCGGCCTATGAACCGCTGGCGCGATACACGCCGGGCCAGGAAGTGTTTTTCTGCGATCCAAATCCGGACACTCCGTTGGCCTCGCCGGTGCCGGTCGCCAATCGTACTATGCATCTTTATGTCTATACAGGTCCTGTAAATGCAGTGAACCCCGGCGCGCCAGATGCCATCGGCACAACATTCTGGACGCCGGCCCCACTGCCCCACGCACCGCTTCCCGTCGACACCAGCGTTCCATTCGCCGCGTCCGGCACCACAAATAATGGCGGCCTGGTTCCGATGGTCAGCATGCTTTCGCCTTATCTGTTTGACCCCAATTCCGGCAATATGGATATAGGTTATTCAGATGGCCGCTCGACGCGAGTCCCGTTGGCTGGCACCGGTGGCAATGTCATCGTTCCGAATGCCAGCGTAACCGCACCGCGATGGCTGCCTGATTTTGCGGCGGCGCCGGGCCGGGACGGTCCGTTGCTGGTCAAGCCGCCGGGCACCACCAATGCCGCGCTGACCTGCGGCCCGGACGCCATCTGGAATCTGCTGCCATACAGCGATCCGAACGGCACGCGATACCGGTTCGCGGTTCGTATTATTGACCTGTCAAGCCGGCTGAATGTGAACACCGGGTATATCCGATACCCTTACACAAATACCGCGAAAAATGCCGGCCAGCAACCGAATGACTATGCCCGTTTCGGCACGTTCGCCACATCCGCCCCCATCCTGAATCTGCCGGGCTTTAACATTGCGCCTTCCGATGACGCTGCCGCCACCAGAACCGGAACGCCCGTGCAGACCGGCAGTGGCAGGGCCTTTGGAAATATTCCAGGACGCATGGGAACCTATGCCGCAGGCAGTTACACGCTTCCATTCTGGCAAGCCGCGATGAACCAAGCGGAAATCGGCTATCCGACAATCCGCGCCGGCGGCACTCGAAGCCTCTGCCTGTATTCAAGCGCCTCGGAACTGGACCTGTTGACTGCCGGCGGCACCGGCGGCATGCCCTTTGGAAATCCGCTAATATCCCGCATCGCTCGTCTGATGCCCGCCACCTTTGGCTTGTGTGCCAATGGGTACGGGGCGGGATACAGGTCCTTATATACGACTGATTCATGGACCCGGACTTTGGCACCGGTCAGGATTCCCGGTGTCGCCGTGGCTCCGCAAAACGCCCCCGGTTTAATGGCTGTCGGTCCGGCAAAAGTCGATCTTAACGCGCCAGTTGCGGATATGGCCGCGGTTGCCAATCAATTATATGAAACGCTGCGGCTGTGCGGTTATACCGAACCACACGCCGCGGCTTTCGTCGCCAACTACGCCGCCTACCGTTTCGGCAATGGTCCGTTGCCTGGACAATTCGGATCAATGGCAATGGCGCCTCCCACCATCCGATATTTTGCCGCGCCGGCAAACGCCGCCAATGGATGGCCCAGTCCGCCGGGCGAATATCTTTCCATTCCCGCTTTGGGAATCTATGCCACATCCACCACACCCGGTATTTTTCTTTCCGCCATGACCAACGACCAAAATACGTATTGCGGCATGACCGCTCAACCATTTCTTAATGAATTGGAGGTGCGTTTGACAACCAACGGCAATGGCGGCAGCGCATTTAATGCCGGGGCAGTCATTTCCGCATGGTCGTTGGAATTGATGAATCCATTCCCCACGGCAGGACCACTAAACCTAAGAGGTTGGCAGATTGTCATGAATGGGGCGATCGTGGTGCCGAACTTGGGCGCATTGGCCGGCGGCGGCACTCCGCCCGGAACAATCGGGTCGTATCAGAATCCTACTCGACAGGGAGGGCCGTTTGCCGTTATTTATTCCGGCGTCGGGGCACCAAAATCCGTCGGCATCAATACGCCATTTCTAATTAGCACTGTGAGCTATCCCGTCGCGTTGCGCGGAACCGTTGAATTGCGCCGGCCGATTGCGGTTACCGGCGGGGCCATGCAGTATGCAGTCGTGGATTCCATGCGATATGATTTTTCCCGATTGCGTTACCAGCCGGATATTGCCATCTGGTATGCTGACCTGCAGCGCGACAATATTCGCCAGCCGGAATGGGGCTGCGACTGCGCCGCCCAGACACTGGCCACACCGCGGGGTGCCGCAGTTCCGGAACCGTCCACCACGCCATTTCAAAATCTCGGCCTGGCAAACAACGCCATCGTGACGGGAAATCCAGGCGTGCCATTGTTTGATAGAATCGCGGCCGGCGAGTCCGAGATTGCCCCCGGTTCGCCCTTGGATGCAAACTCCGACCTGTTTAACATTGATGATTTTAACTGCATTGCGCGTGAATCAAATTACCGCATCACCATTGGCCCGGACACGGGCGCGCGAACCCTTTCCGCACAGATCGCCTTTAATGTCGCCCCGACGGCACCCACCACAAACTACTCCCCCGCCGCCACACTGGACTGCAACAACGGCATGTATTACGTCGCAACCGCGGCCGGCGCTCCTTTCCACGCCTCGGTACTGCCGGTGGACGCTTCGGCGGGAAACATCAGCAACGAAGCGTTTCAGGCGGCGCTTTATTTCGACTTCGCCTACGATCCGCGGGCGGCATTTACCGTTGCGGATCAGTCTTTTCCAGATCCCGTCCTGACACCTGATGGAATTTCCCCCACCGCAACACCGAATTCCGCAGGCCGCAATGAAATGCCGCCCACCGTTCTGGCCCTGACCACGCTGCTTGGCAGGAATATGCCGAACCCCGCCGCCAAGGGGCTGCCGCGCGGCGCAACGGACCTTGTACGTCTGCCGGGCAGAATCAACATTAACACGGCCAATCCCGCGGTTTTATATTCCACCCTGTCCAATGACGGCGCACTATGGAACGGAAACGCGCCCCCCGCGGCCGCCAGCGTCCGACAACTTGCCGCTGATGCAATTGCCATGCGCGACCGTTTGGGCAGCGCAAATCTCGCGATTTTTTCCGCTTCACGATCCATCGCAACGCCAGCGTACAACGGCTTTTCCGGAATCGGATATCACAGCACAGCCGATCTGCTTGTGGCTTTTATTCCCACCGTTGAATCCGGGACTTTTCCCACGGGCGGAACATACATGCCCGCCACAATTCAACAGCGTGACGCTGCTTGGGCGGATATTGAAAATTTCATATCCGTTCGTTCCGATACGTTTGCCGTATACGGACTGATTCAAGCGCTGCGGCTGAATCCGGCGTATGTCACAATGGCACGGTCCGCGACAACCGCGTACGCTCCGGTGGACTGGTACAACGCGAATCAGGGGATTACCCCCGGCCGCACCGCTACGCGCGACAGTCTGACCATGAACCAGCATGACCCGAATGCGGAATTTATTTTAGAATCCAGTCGCCGTTTCATTGCCATCATTGACCGTTCTTATTGCAATGCTGGTTCACAAATTCAACCACACCTTGTCGCACTTGAACCGTTGCCGTGATGCCCGTGAAAACTGCATATATCGAAACTTGCCGCCAGCTATGTGCAAAGCGCCAGCCGAACCGGGCGATGCCGCAGGCCAAAACCACTTGTTTTTATACTTTTGTAATATAGATGTTGATGAATATGACTGCGATCACCCCTGAAAGCAGTGGGCGCCAAAAAGCCGACGGCCAACCGCACAATTGCCTTTTTGGGCCTCATGCCGTTGTGTCAACGTGGCAAAAGTATTGCTCTGAATTGCCGGTCAATGCGCTGCGAAGCGTCGCAGTTACGACTTGGCTAATGGCTGTTGCTGTCCGGCGGAAGTTGTATCGGATTCCATATCCAATCCCATATCCAGGGCCTGCCGGTAGTGTGTCCGCAGGGCCGCGTAGAATCCGGCAATGGCACCCGGCAGTCCGGCACCGACATAAAAAATAGGGGCCGCACGGCCCCAGAATATGGCCGCGCCCCCGGTCGAAAATTCGGGAACCTGCCCCGGCAGCGACACAGCCCCATGCCCCGCCAGCAGATACCCGAAAGCCGCGGTCAGTGGTACTGAAAGCCAGATGACCAGCACCGATGATCTGGGCAGAAACATTCCAACCACCAGCCCGCTGATAAAAAAGGAAAAAAAGCAGGCGAAAATCACCTGTCCCGGATTCCCTGACTTCATAAGGATCGCCAGCACAAGGCTGGCAATTATCATGCCCGCCAGCAGGCCGGTAAGTTGATCGAGCGCCGCCTGCAACCGCGCCTTAGGAGAATTATCCCGCACCGGTGGCACCACTGTGGCATAAAACGGATAGGCCAGGGGAACGTCACTTTTGGTCCAGGGCGCCGGCCAAGGCAGCCCCAGGGCCAGTGGCCACTTCCGCGGCGAATACCGGTACAGACCGTAGCCAATACCTTCCGCCAGCGCTATAAAAATAATCCAGAAAAAACATTGCATGCCAAGGTCCGCATATACCGCGGACAAATTGGTATACCGATGAACCAGAAGCAGAGTGATTCCGCCCCAATGAACAGCCAGCGCCAGCAGGCCCACGCAGGCGCAAAAAAGCCCGGTGTGCGGCGCATCAGGCCAGGTGATAAGAGTGCTTACAGCCACGGCTATCACCACCGCAACCAGCGTCGCCCCTTCGGCCGCCAGTGAAACTGCGGGGCCCACAGCCAGCGACTGCGTCCCATCCACTTGCGGGCCGGGAATAAGCCAGTGACCGACATACAGGAATAATACCGCGCAAAACCCCATGGCGATCAGCAGTCTTGCCTGACGAATAAATCCCGCCAGCATGAAGTTGCCGGTCAGGTGGGAATCATTTACCGCCGGGGTAGACGTTGCAGAATCTGCGCACATGCCGGAAAACTCCAAACCAAAAGAGCGCCCCGGCCCAACAATGGCCGCCGTGGCGTATTAACGGGTCTTATGATACAGGAATACGTCTGAATCAACCTCAAACACAATTCCGTTTTTGGGTAC
>JAJZOA010000220.1 GCA_021852225.1 Planctomycetota bacterium | reverse complement strand
AGATCGTGGGCAGCGGTTCCACCGCTTTTTTACGCTTGGCCATCCATGGCTCCTTTCTTAATACCGGTCATGATTGTAACGGAAAACCCTCTTTTGAGATAGTTTCTTAAATCCAGGCCGCGCCGATTGGCCGGCATCATGAGGGCTGTCTGGGGGAATTCATCGCACCTCTGGATGTGGGACTATAAATCGCTGAAGGCTGAACTGGAATCGACCGGTTTTAGCGGCGTTCGTCGGGCGCAGTTCGGCGATAACCCGGACACGCATTTCCGCCAAGTCGAGGAGGCCGGACGCTGGGAAGGTTGTCTTGGAATGGAATGTTTCGCGCCCGCGGGCGACCGCACAGTGGCCGGAGCAAATCGCTGAAATAACGGACACACCGGTTTCGCGGCGCGCCGCAAAAAACCGGCGCGGCTTGCTCGTGAACGGCGACGAACAACCGCGCTCAGCCCAAGCCGTCCGCAGACTGGCCCAGGCCATCAGAAAACGCGGTATCAACCCCGAAATTACTGCGATCTGCGGTGGCCCATTTTTCGAATCAACTGCTAAAACAGGGATACCACCGCGGTGCCTGTATGCGAATCCTCCAGTTGCCCTTAAAGGCGGAATCGCCGTGTGCCGGTCAACACTTCGGCGACTTGTATTACAAGGCCGAAAGACCGAATCCAAACGTGTGCAGACCCTGCGCCCCGCCGGTGCCGATTGCCGGCACTTCCGATGGCCAAGCCTTATGCCGCTGGCCGGCCGCAGCGCCCACGCGGTCGGAATCTCCTGCGTTCGGAGGATGCCCGGCGTCATGGGCCACAGTCTGTTTTCCCTCAACCAGCGATTGATTCAACGACTGCTCATGAAATATGCGATCACGCCTGTGGCGAACAGCCTCCACACCGCGACGAGCCTTGGCAACCAGGCGATAAAGCCCGAATTGATTTATCCTGGCGCAGAACCGGCGCGATTTAGTGTCGCCCCTCACGCGACAACAGACGGGTATTCCCGAAGGTGCCACGGCCTTAGGGATTGTGGCGCGGCTCGTGGAATCCAAAGGCTGGCTGATGGCTGTTCATCCGGAAAAACAGCCACGCGCATGACACTGACGGATTGGGGCCAGGTATCTGTCGTGGCGCGGGAAGATCGTATGAAATGCCGGACCGTCTTCAGCGGGTAATCAGGTAGTACAGCACGTTGGGAAGCAGATGAATCGTCAGGCCCGTCGGGGTGCGGGTTGTCTTAACCCGCTGACCGGCAGAGGCGCCGTTGGCCCGCAGCGCCTGAACGTGGCCCGCTGTCCACGGGGGGCTGGTAAGAGTGACTGATCCGTAGATATTTTTAATGTTCCATGGCCCCGAACCCATGGCCACAATTTTATGGCCGCTGGTGCGAAAGCCGAAGGGCTTTTCCCGCGTCATCACCTGCAGCAGCAGGCGATGACTTGTGACCAGCGGGGAAGCAGTCAGCGACACCAGCAGCACGGAAGCGAACCTGTTTTGCAATGCGAATGCGGCGCTGGCCGTCTTTATTTTATGTCCCGCGGTGGTAAAGCCGACAAAGCCCTGTGCCGCCGGTGCGTTAATCGTCAGCAGACCGGATTTGAAATTCCACAACAGTTCATGGTTGGAACTGGCCACAGTTCCTTGGTCCGGATGAAGATAATTGGCGAGATTTCGACTTTTATACGCGGTGCGATGGGTATCAAAATGGCGCATGACCGGCCCGACCAGAGCGGCGAGCGGGTTAAAAATCGGGATCGTATTATTATTTACGGCCGACAGCGAAAGCAAGCCCGGTATCGCGGTCCATTCTTCCACCGCGGGCGGTTCATGCAGGACCAGCCCCCTGCGGAAAATAAGTGCGGCCGCCGGGAACTGACCGATCATGGCCGGGCTGCAGACCTGGAACATGCTCATCTGGTGATCAACCAGGGTATCGTTTCCGACAGCGAAAAAATCCAGCCCAGCCAGACCATCCAGTGAGCCATACGCCGCGGCAAGAATCAGGCCGTCGGCGCGGTAACGGTTGGGGTTATCAAATCCGATTTCCGACATAATATTGGGAAAGCCAGCGGTTTGGATCATATTAAAAGGCATGGCTCGCGGGTGAAGGATAGCCGGCCTGCCGATAACGGTCTGGCCGCGGGCCACGCTCCATGCGGAATTGGGGCCGGTGTGGGTAGCATCAAAATACCCATGGCGGTCCATCAGATCACCGGGGGTGTAGGTCCAGCGTTCAATTCCATCGAGCAGAGTGGGATCCGCAGTGGTCCAGTTGGAAGGAGAAATAAGCTGCTTAACATGCAATTGAGAATGCAAAAACGCAATTATATGCTGATAAAAATCGTGCTGCAGTGTGGCCAGAAACGTTACCTGATCGCGTATGCGGGGCAGCAATGTGGGCACCGTCTTGATTCCCTGTCGGGTCATGTGCCACGCGCCATACAGCCAGATGCGCTGGCGGGCGAAATTGTCGTGAGGGTTGGTCGCGGCGGTCGTACTTTTCGCCGCGCGATTCCATGTGGCATAGGCCGCCTTGAGTGATCCATAACGTTGCACCAGCCAGAGAGCGAATTGATGTTCAAGCTCGTGCCACTCAGGTGACGGAAAAGATTTGCCGCTCAAGTTCCAGAACAACAGACTGTCTTCGTTCTGAATTTCCACAATGGCCACGGCGGGGTCCTGGCCGAGCGGAACGCCGTTGAACGGATCCGGAGAAGTCAGAATGGCGCGCATCCACTGTCGATAAATGTGCTGCACACGCGGGTCAAACATAAGCAGACCCGACGTCCACTGGCCCGGTCTATACCCTTTTGCCTGCAATGCCCCGGCGGTTACCCAGGCGGCATAATAAGTGCTAATATCTGTATATATACCATCTTGTTTAAGCGCCCAGACCATGTATTGCAGGGCATGAAGCCGGCGCATGGAAATAATCGCCGGGGAGCGGCTGGTATTTAAGAGTGAATCATGGAACCGCACCATATTCACACCGGCGGCCGCCAGCCGACGGGCCATCAGGCGGACAAGTGCATGAGGCTGATTAATATTGGCAAAGCTGACGTTGACCCCCCAAAAACGGACGGGGCGGCCGTTGCCCAGCAGAAAATTGCCGCCGATATGGCGGACAAAACCGGTGGCCCCGGCCCGCTTTTCATTCCAGGCGCGCAGATTAATACGGTTATCCGACTCCGTCAGGCTGGGGTCCCACGCAAACCATCCAGGGGCGGCGGTTAAATTCCGCTGGCCAGGACGCATTTTGCCATCGGGAATAAACCGGTTGGATGTAAGAGCAAAGCAGTCGTAGGCGGCGATCACTTTATGGCCCGGCTTTGCGGTCAATTCAAAGGTGAAAATATGCGGACCGGCGGTCAGATAAATACTGGCCAGGCGGACCCAATTTGCGGGGAACCATTGGCGAACATTGGCGTTGCCGATGAGCGCTTCGTGATTCGTACAATAGCGCCAGGGCTGGTTGTCAAATCGGTATTTAAATGGTCCGCGCTGCGAGCATTTGCGAACCCATAGCCGCCAGTTTTGCGTGCCGGGCACCGTCACGTTATAGGTGGCAAAATAAGGCGTTTGGCCCTGCGAATCGGAAACGGTAAGCCATTGGCCGCCAGAGAGCGCCGCTTTCTGTTGTGGCGTGGATGCGGAAAGCCAGGTGGACGCGGGGAAATTGGTGGAGACAGTATGTTCCGCCTGCCACCAGACGAAGCGCGGGCTGGCCGGTTTTGCGGCGAAGGTACCCCCGCCCACTGCCAAGGTTAAAACTGTGAATGCCAAAAATGCCATGGGATGCGGTTTCAATCGATCTGCCATGCGAAAATATCTCCGTGCGCAAGGTTCTGCCACTGGCATTTCCGAACAACATCCAATAGCCTGTTTATACATTATCGGCCAATTTGGCCAGCAATAATGACCCAATTCACGATGGGTTTATACTGAAATTTGTGCGCACATAACGCGGAGTTACTCGGCTTGTCCTTCGATTTTCACCAGTTACAATGACTGCGCTACGTGAGGATAACGATGAATATACTGCGCAAAATTACTGAATATACGAAAACCTGCGCCGTCATTTACGCGGTGCTGCTGCCTGTGGCCGTGGCCGCCGGTGCCCGTTACACACCGCCGCCATCACCGCACAAGATATTTAATTTCAACCCCGGCTGGAAGTTTATCCGCCAGAACATGGCCAGCGCGCAAAAGGTTGGATTTAACGATGCCAACTGGGCGACGATCTCCACGCCGCATACTTTTAATGACACGGATTCCTACGATCATATCATCAGCCACAGTGGTGGCGACCGGCACGCCTGGACCGGTATTGTCTGGTATCGGAAGCATTTCAAGCTGCCCGCTAAGGACGCCGGTGACAAGGTTTTTCTGGAATTTGAGGGCATCCGGCAGGCAGCGCACTTCTGGGTCAACGGCCATGACGCCGGACTGTTCGGAAATGGCGTTACCCCCTGCGGTCTGGACCTGACGCGGTTTGTCAACTTCGGCGCGGCGGATAACGTTATCGCCGTGGAGGTAAACAATCGCCTGAACTGCAAACAGCCGTCCACCGGTGTCCCCTACGAGTGGGAAGGCCGGGCGTTTAATCCTGATTACGGCGGCTTGCATTCGGATGTGAGGCTGATTCTCACGGGGAACATTTATCAGACACTGCCGCTCTATGACACGCTCCACACCACAGGTATCTACATTTATCCTTCGTCGTTTTCCTTTAGCGCTCGCTCCTGCGATGTGCATGTGCGGTCGCAAGTGCGAAATGATTCGGGCCGCCGGGAATTGATCAGACTTTCCGCGGTGGTAGTGGACGCCGCGGGAAATCCATGCGCGAAATTCAGCGGCACCCCGTTAGACATTCCGGCAGGTGGCACCGCAACCCTGACCGCACAGGGACAACTGACTCAGGCGCATTTCTGGAACGTGAAGAATCCTTATCTTTACCGGGTGGACTGTATTCTTCGTGCGGGTGGAAAAGTTGTGGACGTCCAGACGATCAGGACCGGATTCCGCCAGGTTCGGTTCAAAGGCGGCGCGGGTACGGGCGGGGTTTACCTGAACGGAAAATTTATTTATCTGACCGGTTATGCTCAGCGATCGGTGGACGACTGGGCCGGTCTTGGCGAGGCCTATCCTGACTGGATGCACGACTATAACGCGGCACTGATTCGCAGCACACACGCCAATTACATCCGCTGGATGCATATATCCCCTCAGCCGGTGGATGTGCGGGCGTGTGATCGCTACGGCATTGTTGAAATCTGCCCCGCGGGCGATAAGGAATATGATCCGGCATTGCGGCCGGGCGTGCCGCGGGCGGTGGCCACGGCCCAATGGCGGCAACGTGTGAATGTGATGCGCGACGCGATTATTTTGTATCGCGACAATCCGAGCATTCTGTTCTGGGAGGGTGGCAATTCGCCCCTGGCGCCCGCGCATATGCGACAGATGGTGGCGCTGCGCAAACGATGGGACCCGCACGGCTATCGTGCGATGGGCTATCGGGGCAACAGCGATTACGCGGCTAATCATGCCATAACGGGCATTGCCGAATACTATGGCGTGATGGTCGGACAGGCCCGGCGCACGGACAGGGTTGTCCGGCCGGGCCAAATGTTTCGCGCCTACAGCGTGCGGCGCCGCAATCGTGCGCCGCTGATTGAATGCGAGGATTTTCGCGATGAAGCGGCCCGCCGATTCTGGGACAACCATTCGCCGCCGTTCTTCGGCTTTAAACCGGGGCCACACGACACCTATCACTGGAATTCCGAGACCTTTTGTCTGGCCGCAGCGGTGCGATATTATGATTACTACATCAATCGCATTTCGAATACGGATCC
The DNA here is from genome assembly GCA_021852225.1 of Planctomycetota bacterium. The sequence continues at coordinate 4,492 of JAJZOA010000220.1, read as the reverse complement.
CGCCCATTCCAAATGGTCCGGATACGCCTCTATTTACTGGTCAGATTGCAACGCTGACGGTCGACAGGACAGCAGTGAAGTTTGCCGCGTCAGCGGCAAAGTGGATGCCGTGCGGCTGCCCAAGCAGGCGTATGACGTGTACCGCGTCATGCAGAATCCGCGACCGGACATCCACATCATCGGTCATTGGACCTATCCGGCGGGTACGGTGAAAACGATTTACGTCGCAGCGAACCACTGCAAAATAGTGGAACTTTTCATCAATCGCGGAATTGTGGGCAAAGCGGATCATCCATGTCATTTTATCGACACGTTTCATCACCACGATAAAAACCTGGGTAACACTGGTTATATTTACGCATTTCCCCATGTGGCCTTTACGCCGGGCATAATCAAGGCGGAAGGATTCGCCCGCGGCCGGATACTGGCGCGCAATTCAATTCAAACGGCCGGTGCGCCGAAAAAGCTCCGGCTCACCGTATTTACCGGTCCCGGTGGACTGCTGGCGGATGGTTCAGATGTTGCGTTTATTGACTTTGAAGTTCTGGACGCAAAGGGCAGGCGCTGTCCGACGGCTGAAAACCAGGTGAATTTCAGAATCAGCGGACCCGCTGAATGGCGCGGTGGCTATGACAGCGGCATTGTGAATTCGGTGGACAAGCTGCATCTGGACGCCGAATGCGGGGTCAATCGCGTGGCGATTCGTTCAACCTTGCACGCAGGCGAAATCACGCTCACGGCAATGGCCCCGGGACTTGCACCGGCAACAGCGCATATTGAATCCAAACCGGTAAAAATAATCGGCGGCCTGGAACTTCAAATGCCGCAACGGCTGTCGCGGGCCGCTGGCGCGGATTTGGTTCAAAAAGCCCTGGAACATTGATCCGCAAAGCGCCGGCTGGAAGCGGCGTTCAGTTTTGATGTGCGACAATCGGCCGATGACGGTTTGCTTTTGCGAATAGACCGTATGGATGGCGGGAAAAGGGTGAACAGAATGGCTTAATCATACCTCGTCATAATCCGGTTGAAAGCATATTCAGAAAATCACCGAGGGCTTTTAGGGAAGGCGGAAGGAGGCCAAGGCAATCATAAAATGAGGGTTTCCCGGCGTGGAGACCATCCCGATCGCTTCCAGCGCGGAAGTCTTGCCTGAGCCATTGGCGCCGACGAATATATTCATTCGGGCCAAACCATTGATTTTCAATCCGCCCACGCCACGAAAATTATTTATGTGTATGGATTCAAGCATCGCACGACTCCCGGATTCAATTGAATTCCAGCCACTGGCGGACACGGAATTAAATCCATCCGCGTTATCCCATAAACTCCACCGGCGTACACGGCGGAATTAATGCCGCTTTGGCACCCGCATCCAGCAATGCGTTCACGGCGCTGCGCCCCTGCGGGCCGTAATCCAGCGTCCAGTGATTCACATACATGCCGACAAATTCATCCGCCAGTTTTTCATTCATGTCCCGCGCGTATTGCAGGGCGTGGCGCACCGCTTCGGACCGGTGCGCCAGTGAAAATTCAATGCTCCGTTTTAATATTCCAGTGACTTCCCGCATCACCGGCTCACCTAAATCGCGGCGAATCACATTTCCGCCCAGTGGCAGCGGCAGACCGGTCTTTTCCCGCCACCATTTCCCCAGGTCCACACAGCAGATCAAGCCATTGTTCTGATATGTCAGTTGCCCTTCGTGAATAATAAGACCCGCGTCCGCATAGCCCGCTTCCACATATTGAAGAATTTCATCAAATGGTTTTACAACGGTGTGCACACCTTTGCCCAACAGAAGCTGCATGGTCAGAAAGGCGGTGGTAAGAGTACCCGGAATGGCGATGCGTTTGGTTTTAAGCTCTTCGGGCGTGAACGGCTTTTTGGAAACGATCATCGGCCCGTAGTTATCGCCCATGGAACAGCCGCAGCCCATCAGGGCATATTTGTCCTTCACATAAGGATAGGCGTGGAGGCTGATGGCGGTAATTTCCAGTTCACCTTTCATGGCGCGCGTGTTCAGGGTCTGAATATCCTGAAGGATGTGCTGGAACTCATACGGCCCGCCATCCATTTTTCCCGTGGCCAGGCCGTAAAACATGAATGCGTCATCCGGATCCGGTGAGTGGCCGAGTCTTAGTTTCATTTTTTCCGCCTTGTCCGCCATGGTCATCCTTTGTTCAGGGGCCGTTATCAAACGGAATATGATAGTGGTTTGTCCGCCGGCAGGCGACAGGTCGGAAAAAACTAAAAAAAAACGCCGCACGGTGTTACCCGTGCAGCGTCTTTTCAGGAAGGAGAATCGAATCGCCTCCGGCTTAAGCCGGCAGGGCCTGGGTTTGAGAAGGAACCGGGGTTTCGTCGTGACCATTTACCGCCGCAAGGGCGAAGCGCTGCACACAACCAGCCCACAGAAGCACTCCGCAGGCGCTGATCAGCAGGAAGGCCCACATCAGTCCCACGCCAAACCATTGGGAATTCAGATTCGGATAAAATGCGCGGGACACCTGGGCGCTGACCAGGAAGCCGACACCCAGAAGAAGGATTGCCGCACAGGCGGACAACGTCCGGGCTACGACACTAAGCGTGCGGCTGAAACCTTTCGCCGGTACAAACAGCGCCAGCAGGGCTGAACCAAACGCGGCAAAAGCACCGACGGAAAACGCTATCGCCATATCGTGGCCATAAGTGGCGTTGACACCGAAGATGGCCCGAAGGCCCACATCGTTCAGCGAGTCTATCGCGGGAACCGCCCAGAATATGGCGACCCCGGCGGCGGTCCAGATTTGCCAACGTGCCAGTTTTTCCGAACGCGGATGCAGCACATGAACCGCCAGAAGCGCGTTCATGGCGGCCAGAAGCAGGAAGCCGATCGTCGGCAGAATAATCATCGTTGCGCCAATCATGTTCTGCTGAACAACCGCCAGCAGCATGAGAGCCAAAATACTGAATGTCACGTTCAGCATCAGTCGCGAGCGTTTTTCACCGCGGAAAAATGGCAGCAGGCAAAAGCCGGCCGCGGCTGCGAACAATTCCCAGTTGTGCAAAACGCCCGGCACCGCGTAGGCCAGCGACCCGGCATGAAGCTTGGGCCACCAGTTGGTCGGACCATTTTGCGCCGGCATGAACAGGCTTGCTGCCATGAGCACAAGGCACGCAGCCTGCGCCAGCACGGTTGTGCCGATTTCCAAAGGCAGCGTAAGTCCGCTGGCACGCGCCGGGCGTATGGTGTCGGCTTGAACCGCTTCCGATGTGGTGGTGGCCGGCATTTGAGCAACCGGTGTTGGCGGGGAAATAATTTCCGTTTCGCCATTCTTCATGGAAATTCGAATGACTGGCGACGTTCCGGAAACCGCGTCTGGCCTGGTGAAGCGCGCATCGGTCCCCGCGCTGACTGCCGCGTCGGTTTCTGATTTGATTCGCCACTGTAACTTCGATCCCTGCATACCGGTTGTTTTGGTGCGGCTCATGGTAAACCAACCTTTCTTATTGCCGCCCGCGCAGTCTCTTTCCTGGACACCGTGAAAGAACGCTCAGGCACAGGCAAAACTATCGGCAGGAAGTCGAGAAGTCTTGGGACCATGTTGTAATTTTTCACTTGAATTTTCAGTGTTCCGATAAACGTGCGCCTGCCGCCTAAAAGGGGCCGCGTCCTAGAATTAAATCAGACAGGTTCGTTTGTGCGCAATGTTTTTGTCTTTCTTGCCGCCACAATCTGGCAAGGTTTCAGCTTGCGCCTTACGATGGTCAGCGGCATTACAGTTCGTTTGGAAAGCGTCCGGCATGTATTTACAAACCAACATACCCGCGGTTAATTCATCTGATGATTCCGTGATTCTGATAGCGCTGATGAGCGGCACCAGCGTGGATTCCATAGATGGTGTTCTGGTGGAAATCTGCGGAAATTTACCGGACGTGGCGGTAAAAGTCCTCTATATCGCCGAGCGCCAATGGCCTCGGGAATTGCGCGCCCGGTTGCTCGGTGCGATGGCACCGGCGGTTGTGCCCACCGCGGAAATCTGTGATTTGAACATTCTTGTCGCGCGGGAATTTGCCGCGCTGGCCAACAATATCGCGGATTCCGGCCCGCTTCGCCGGGACCAAATTACCGCTATTGCCAGCCATGGACAGACCCTTTGTCATCTGCCGCCGAATTCCAATCGCCCTGTCGGAAGCACACTCCAGATCGGTGATATTGCCACCATCGCACAACTCACCGGTCTTGCGACTGTTGGAAATTTCCGCACCGCCGATATGGCCGTGGGCGGCCAGGGAGCTCCCCTCGTGCCGTTTGCCGACCGTATTCTGCTTTCCGACGCTGCACGATTCCGCTGCATTCAGAACATCGGCGGCATTGCCAATGTCACCTTTCTGCCGCCGCTGACGCGCAGGACCGCCAGGAAATGGAAGTTGAATTCAAAGACCTGCTTAACCGCCACCGTTACGAGGAATGTCTGGCTGTGGCGGAAAAAATGATCGACACATATCCTGATT
>JAJZOA010000329.1 GCA_021852225.1 Planctomycetota bacterium | reverse complement strand
TCTCCATTTCGCGCGTTGGCGAAGTGCTATTGATATATGGCCGCCGGAGCAGGTTCTGGACATCTATTATCCGGAATTTGGCAATAAATAATAGCACGAACCAAATAATGAAGATTTTGTCCGGCCAGGGTGGCCAGCCTATAGCTATCCTGATCTTGGAATTGGCTGGTGGCAATAATTTTACATCGCAACGGCTCCGCTTGTTGACACCGGAGATTATTTTTCAGTTCAAGCTCGGCCAGTGCTTGTTCGGTAAACTGCCGGGGGCGGATCAAGGCAGCAATGACATGTCGGGAAAATAACGCGGTGCCGCGGATATTGCCGCTTCAAGCCGACAAAATTATGTCCGGAATTTCGGTCGGCGGCCATATAATAATGCGAGCGGAATCAAGGAGCGGTATGAATCGCGATGCACAGTCTATGACGGAACACCCGGGGCAAGTAGCAGCGGCCAAGCCCTGTGAAGGCAGCTTATTTGAACGCAGCGTAGCCGGACACATCGGCTGGATTCACAGCATGGCCTGCCGGCAGCTTGCGGACGCCAGCCTGGCGGATGATGCAACACAGGCGGTTTTTCTGGCCTTATGGCGAAAACGCGGCAGTCTGAAAAAGCCCATCGGCGGCCTGCTGGTGCGGGCAACACGCTATGCCTGCAATGACATTCAAAAATCGGAACGGCGGCGAAAAATCCGCGAACGAAAGGTGGCGGCGATGCGACAAGAAGAAATGCAGGGCTTCGCCAGCGCGGCGGCCGAGGAAGCGAAGATTGAACAACTTCTGGCGATGGATGCGGCACTGCAAAGACTTTCCACCGGTGATCGCGATGTGCTGGTGGCACGATTCTTCCAGAACCAAACCGCCCGGCAAGTGGCCGAGCAGTTCAACATTTCCGAGGCCGCGGCGGGAAAGCGAATTACCCGTGCGGTGGAAAAGCTACGCCATATTATGGCCCGAAAAAATATTCCCATGGATAGCATGGCACTGGCAGGCTTGTTGACCAGCGGCGCGGGAACCGCGCCAGGCGGGCTTACCGAGACGGTACTGCATGGCATTGGCGGCAAAGCACCAATAAGCCTGACCGCAGCCCATGCCGCACGCAGCATCGCATTTCACACCGCCCACATCCCGGCCATCGCTGGCGCTGCGGCAGTCGCGCTGGCCATCGGAGTTGCAGCAGTTGTACCGATTGCGATCAAAGCCCGGCAGGCTCCGGTAAAGCCAGTTCCAGCGGAAATTACCCCATCGCGGAAAGTTGCAGCCGCCGATTCCACCGCCGCACAATCCGGTGTGCTCACTTGCGTGGCGTATGAAATGCTCGTTCAGAGAGATTTTGCGTGGGCGATAAGAACCGGTGGAAAATTACTATCCGGCAAGCCCGGCGGAGTACAGGCCTACGACATTTCTGCCCGCGTGGTAAGGGCATTGGCGAGGGCGCAATCCGGCGGGCAACGCGTTGTGCTGGGCCCACGCTTGAACTGGCTCTCCACGCCATCGCCATTCCTGCAGTGGCGTGTCGACCCGCCGGGATTTATGGACCTCCACCACCTCTTCGGAAACGGCGGGCGCCCATTGTCTTTTCTGTTGGGCCGATCCATTTACTCGACATCCTTCGCGTATCAGCACTCCGTGATCCTCAACGTACAGCATCCCTTTACTGACAATAAGACGGCGGCATCACAAATCTTTGCGCAAACGAGTTTTGTGTGGCATGATCGGGCTTATCCCGGCTCAATGCGCGTGCAATTAAAAACCGGTCGCTGGGCGGGTATTTCCTACGTCTACCGGCAGATTTCAATCCATCGCGGGCACATTCCCTATGCCTATCAAGGAACGCTGAATATCAGGCCCAGCCGCGCCGTGGTGCTCCTGCGGCGCGCGATTCCGTTTCACGGATCCCAATGGTATAGCGCGGTAATATTTGATGTCGAGCGTTATCCGTACCGGCTGCTGAGCTCAATCCGCAATTTCAGCAGTTTGAATCGCTATATCCGCTCCGGCCCGGCGGGGTTGGAAAGAACCGCCGCCGTTGCTGTCGCCTGGAATCACTACGCTTTGGCCCACCCGATCAAACCACAGCCAAGAGATCGCAAATGGTCCGCTTCCCTTCCCTCGGGCGCGACATTCACATTGGAGGCCATCAGCAGCGGAAAATGGCCCCTGTGCCACTGGTCGGCGGATGGCTTTCCCGAGCCGGGAAACTCTTATTTTCTGCAGCCAGGCCGCATTGCCGCGCTTTTTGAAATTCATATGCCGGCTGAGCGAGACCAGAGCATGTTGGGCAAAATCGTGGGGGCGTGGAAAGGATCTTTTTGGGGGCGAGCCTCCGCAACCAACGACTCCTGCTCGATCGGCGTGGATTCGGGCAGATGGAAGATTCTCGGGACCGCGGTTTCGGTCTATCCTCCGTACAATGGGTCGGCGTTTTCCTACATGGGCTATTCACTTGAGTTGTACAACGTGTTCAGTGCGCCCCACGATCCGGCCCGTAAGATACTCGGCAGCATCACCCTTATTCTCAGGGTTCCCCGAAGTGCCCCCGGTTTAGCTGATCGGGCAATCGCAGTCGGCGGAGTTGATGCCCATGGTAATCTTGTTGCGCCATTTCCGTGTGGGATGGGTGCTGGACTCGGTGGAGCGCAAACCTCTCGGGCATCCTCTATTGGAGAGTATGAGGCCGAAAACATCTTCTCGCCCACTGATGTGAATCGTTTTGTCTGGATCACGCGCCCGCGGCATTGGGTGACATTCCACGGTTTCGCGATGCAACCTACTGTGCTGCCAACCGCGGTGTTTGCGTTAACGCAGCATCAGCACCCCGGTCACGCAACTGGCAAAGCAAACAACGTAAACGGACGCAGGCGGGCACCCGACCGAAACCAAAGCACACCCGTCGGGTTGATGGCTCTGCTCCGGCACCAGGAGCGTCGCGGCGACCAAGCAAGTATCGAAAATCTGTTCTATGCCCCAACGGCAGTCGAACGAAACGCTGTTAAAGTTGCGGCGAAGCATTTGGTCGCCCGCGAAGGGTACGGGTTATGGAGCGCGGCAAGAGCGCGATTCGGAATCGCCCAGATGCGTTCCGCCGGGTTGGGTGACGTTCTTGATTCGCTGCCGAGCACGTTAAATTATCCGACACACTGGAGAATTCAGGGGGCGTATGCCACGCCGATTACGCCGTTGCCGACGGGGGTGTCCTGGCCGGCCAAGGGGCAACCGCTGCACAAGCTCATCAGACGGAATGACTTATGGTATTTTAATTTCACCCTGACAAAACCGCAGATTGCCAAAGTTCAGACGATGCTGCGCGACATGAATAATCATCCGCCGCCAAAGGCCAAGCCCTACGCGATCGTAATACAACAATTGCAGGCGGGAAAGATCAAAGACGCTTACGCCCTGCGCGATCAGCTTGAGACCGAGTTGAAAAGATATCCAACGCCAAGCAAATTCGCCCAATTTCTGGCAGGACTGAAAAAAAGTGTAAAACCCGTCAAATAATCGTCCCGCACGAGACCAAGTATCACAATGAATTTCTCCAGTGGCTGAAAACTCAATGGATTGCGGATCAAGACGGATTATACGGATAAGAGAGAAGGCCCCAACTATCCGCGCCACAATCCGTCAAATTCTTTGCGCGGCGCGAATATTTTTCCACCACACTGCTTTTATCATAAACCGCGGATTACGTCCCGGCGCGCCGGGGTGTTATCCGTGAAATCCGTGGTGTGGTTACACGAGTCAATGACCTACGGGCGGTAATCGACAATCAGCACTGACCACATATCACCCGATGACACGGATACGACGGGAAACTTTGCACAAGGAGGCAGCAGAGGCAGGGGGAGAACGACCAACAACCATCATCGGCCGCGGATCAAGAATCACCGATCAAAAACACACGCGGCATCCAACATTGCTCGTTGTTCGTTGCGCGTTGAAATCCCCCCTCCCCTCCCCATAGGCGCTAACGTAAGCGAACGAGATCGGTGAATTTACAACGAAAAACCATGAAAATAAAGGAATCTTTAGCAGATGCGTTTTTGTTCCAGCATGGTGATTTCCGCGATTTTTCGTTTTAAGTTAGCGCCTATGCCTCCCCTCCCTCCGCCAACTCACTGTGAATAGAAATCCCCCGCGTCGTTGTGTCTTGTGCGGTAAGCATCCCTCCGTTGCCCTACGCTACCTCCGTGGTGAGTAAACCGCTTTTGGTTGTCGGCTATGCCGCTTTGGGTAATCGGCGTAATTGCGGTTCTTCCTGCGGAATTTGGAACGCGATGGGTCTCTTGTGCGCAGGAAATGCTCACATAAAAAATATTTGCCTTACATGCGAGGCCCCTTTACAATGCGTTGGCATGGTCGCCACACTTGTGCCACACCGGCCGCCGCAGGAGAACGGAACGTGCCACGGAACGCCAATATATGCGCCCGCATTGCGGCAGGAAGCTCTCTGTTATTACTTGGCGGTGCCTTATGTGCGGCCCCGGCTCCGCCAACCGGTGTGCTCACCTGCGTTGCCTATGACATGCTGGTGCATCATGATTTCGCATGGGCGGTTAAAACCGATGGTAAATTATTATCCGGCAAACCCGGCGGCGTGCAAGCTTATGACATTTCCGCTGACGTTGTGCGGGCGTTGGCCGGAGCGCAATCGGCCAGGCAATCCGTTCTATTGGGTAGTTACCCAAACTTGCACTGGTTAAACCCTGTGCCTCGCCCACTTCACGCAATGTCGCGGTCTAACAAATCCTGGCTATATCTGTTCAACTTATATGAGGTAACGGGAACGAAAGGATCGTTGATTTCGAGATTTCAGTTCTTTTGGCAAACTCGTGCATACGCGCATTTTTTGCGATTGCGGTTGCAATCCGATCCCGGGTCCCGTTTGTACCCTCATTGGACACCAGCAAAATCAGTGGATATTCCCTACACCTGCCACGGCACCTGGAACATTCGGGCCGGCCGAGTTGTGGTGCTCTTGCACAATGCCGGTGCCTTTCAAAAAAAGCGGTGGTACAGCGCCACCGTGTTTGACGTTGAGCGCTATCCGTTGAGTCTAATCCAAAACATCAGTTATCTCACAAGGCTCGGGCCATACCTTCGCGGTGGACCGGCCGGATTGAAGAAAACCGCTGAGATTGCCGCCGCCTGGAAGCGTTATGCCTTAGCCCATCCCGTCTACCCCAAGTCGAATAATAAGTGGTGCAAGTCCCTGTTGGGCGGGGCCAAGGTGACGCTTGAGGGTGTAATCAGCGGGGCTTGGCCCATGTGTCCGTGGGCACCGGATGGGCGGCCACTGGCTGGCATACGGAGCAATGACTCCGCGGCATCCGGACACAATTCAAGCGGCAATTCCGGCGCGGTGTCAGCCGGCGATTGGCAATGGCAAGAACTTATGTGGCAGGTGGCAAACCTTTTTAGCAAGACGGACAGGGCCGCATTGTTGAACACGCAGTTACCACCCCGACAGCCCGATTCGCCGCCTGGCTATCCACAGCGGGGAGGACTGGGTCGCTGGTATTCGCTAATGCGGCACTCGGACAACAAAGGTGGCGTTTGGATCGGATTCGACGCAGGCAAGTGGAAAAGTCTTGCGGGTAAAGTTGTTGCCGGTCAGCCAGGACTTCCCTGGGACATTTCCTACAGAGGGTATCATTTTAAATTCAATGTTGCCGTTCAACAGCCATGGATGGGAGGCACCATAAGGGCTAATCTTTCCCTTCCGGCACGCGCGCCAGGGCTGGCAGGCCAAGCGATCGCTGTAGGAATTGTGGAGAAAAATGGGAAGTTGGTGGTTCCAATGCCCTTCCCGAGTGAATTCGCACGATTTCAGCAGTCGCGAGGGCGGGCTATCGACGAATACGCGACGGAAATTTTCAATATTCCCCGCAGCATGGTTAAACGTTATGTCTGGGTCACGCGACCGCGGCACTGGGTTACCTTTCGCGGCTTCGCATTGCAGCCTTCACTCCGGCCGACTGCCGTGCTTAAATTGGAGCAGCAAGAGCACGCCGACAATACCACTCGCCGGTGAAGCGCAACCCGCCGTCGAATTGATCACCGCCGAGTACCGAAGCCCACCAAACGGTCATGAGGGAACTTGCAAAGATCAAGGATTGGGGACGCCTAAGCCCTGCGCGACCAGCCGGACACTACATTGAGAACACGCACGGAAAATGGGATCGCCTGCACACCCCCTCCTGTTTGTGCTGTAATAGCGCCGCATTATGCCGACGGGCAGAGATGGGGAAAATATTAAGGGGATGTCTGGAATTGCAATCGGCGGCGGTATAACAATAGGAACCGGACAACGGCGGATTTGGAACTGGATGCTTGGAATATGACGCAACAGCCCTATAGAGAATCGGATGGTGGCCCTTTTGACCGCCTGGTCCAAGAGCACATCGGGTGGGTTTACGGTGTGGCCCGCCGCCAACTCGGCGACGCTAATTTGGCGGACGACGCGACGCAAGCGGTTTTCATCACATTGTGGAACAAGCGTAAGCGATTGGCCAAGAATGCTCGGCCCGTCGGCGGATGGCTGGCGCGGGCCACACATTATGCCTGCGAGAATATTAAAAAGACCGAGTGGCGGCGAAAAATCCGCGAACGAAAGGCGGCGGCGATGCGACACGAAGAAACGCGAGGCTTCGCCAGTGCGGCGGCCGAGGAATCGAAGCTTGAACAACTTCTGGCGATGGATGCCGCTCTGCAAAGGCTTTCCACCGCTGATCGCGATGTGCTGGTCGCGCGATTCTTCCAGAACCAAACCGCCCGGCAAGTGGCCGAGCAGTTCAACATTTCCGAGGCGGCGGCGGAAAAGCGCATTACCCGAGCGGTGATTAAATTGCGTGGGATCATGGCTAAGAAAAATATCGCCCTGGACAGCACCGCTTTGGCCGCGTTGCTTTCCAGCGGCGCGGGAACGGCACCAAATGGATTATTGGAAAAAGTGCTGCAAGGTGTTTGTGGCAAAGCACCAATAAGCCTGACCGCAGCCCATGCCGCACGCAGCATCACCTTTCACACCGCCCATATCCCGGCCATCGCCGGCGCAGCAGCAGTCGCGCTGGCTCTCGGCGTTGCGGCAGTTGTACCGACGGCTCTGCACGACCACGCCGCCGAGGCAAATGGTACCACCCTTAAATCTCCAATTCCAATCAGTTACGCCACCACACGCCTTACCGAGCCGCTGACAAAAAATGGACTGGTGGATTACGTGGCGGCGTTTAATCAGCGATTTGGCAAAGGTGTGACACCGCAGAATAACGCCGCTGTGCCCCTGCTGATTCTGTTCCGGCCACAATCTTTTCAGGGCGGTGGGTACAAAATGGCGGCAGGGAAAATGGTTTATGTGCCGGATAAGAACTTTGGCCGCGAACTTCGCAGTGCGTTAGGAATTTCACAACGCGATTTGGTCGGGCCACGCTATATACCGCTGCAGGTATTCCTGATGAAAGCCGATTACACGGCTATTCCCAGTATGCCTGGCTCCGCAGGGCGCGGGGCTATCACGCCCGGCTACATGCGGAACCTCGCCCGTTGGCCATGGTCAGCGAAGGCGAATCCTCTGGTGGCGGCCTGGCTGCGGGCGAACGAAGGTGCCTTGGATATTGCGGCGGCGGCTTTTGCGCGTTCGCGGTTCTTCCTGCCTATCATCAGGGCGAGAGCCGGACAGGGAATGTTCGCCGCAAGCGTCAGAACTACGGGAACCCTGAACGATATCAAGAACCTTGCGCCAAATCTGGCGCGGAGGGCCATGCTGGAACTGCACCATGGCCAGATCAGGCGGTGCGAAGCTGACCTGATTGCCGCACATCGCTGTCTGATACTTGCCACTTATGAACATTTCCCACCGATACTCCAGAGGGGCTTGGGCCACAGATCGCGGCAGTCCACGGTCACGGCAGCCGACGAGGCTCTGGCCAACTCCGGTCAACTTTCCTCCGCGCAGGCGTTGGCGTATTTGAATATGCTCAAGAGCCTTCCGCGCCCAGTGCCGCTTTCCGAGGATGAGCAGACGACACAGAGATGGTTTACGTTGGATAAAATACAACGTGCGGCGGCACTCGGAAACCATGCAGATTTGGCCTGGATCGATACATTGCTTCCGCACGGCGGCAAACCTTGGCACCAATCCTATTTCGCTGAGGCGGCAACGCGACTGAACAGCCTCGCAGACGACATCGTCCAGGTACTGGGCGTCCAAGGGGCCTTGAATCAGCAACTCTCATTGACGAAACTTGCGGCGAGGCTTCGCAGCGGGCATGAATTACCCATGCGGACTGTCACCGGGATACAAAGCGCACTGAGCGATTTAATCGCCAGCGAGTCCCGCGGCACCTCCGGCACCAGAATCGACAAAGTTTGTTTCGCACTTGCCGCATATCTCGGCGGTCACGGCGCATTCCCCACCCGCCTTGCCCAACTGGAACCAAAATATTTGCCCACAATTCCCCGTGACCCCTTCACCGGTAAACCGTTCAGATACACCGCCAGCCCGACCGGCTGCACAATTTCCAGTCCCGGAGAATTTCCGCCACAGTTATTCCCCGGATCACAACTCCCGCAGGGCCGACCTATTATCGTCCATCTGTCCCTGCCGCCGGGGTGGCCTTCAAAGTGAAGGGTTTGCCGGTAAGATAGGATAAAAAGGAGCACATTGTGGTTCGGTTCAGGCGCGACATCCTTCAAGGGTTCTTCCGGCGACTCTCGCCCTGCCACAAATCATGTTTTATCGCCGCAATCTGGGGCGCCACACTGCTGACTTGCCCGATCGCGCCGGCGGCAGCACGCTCCGAGTCGGCGTTGAATCTGCTGTTGCATGCGGCGGCATCCGCCGAATCCCACCGCATTCCCATCAGCTACGCCACCACACGCATAACCAAACCGAAAACCCGCACTGGTCTTGTGGATTATCTTGCGGCGGAAAATGCCGTGCTCTCAAGGGGCGTCACGTTAAATAATAATGCCGCATTGCGGCTGTATGAAATTCTGGGGCCGGCATTTTGCGGTAACGAAAGCTTGTGGGAGGGGGCGTTCGAACCATTCGCGTTTCGCCAGCGGTGGCAACGAGCTGTGCTATCTACGTGGCACCTCCCGCAACCTGCCGTTTCCGAGAGCCGCATAATCAGTTTCACCGCATTTTCCCACCCATGGCAATCCGAAATGTTGCCCAAGGAACAAAACCTAATAAAGCGCACAATGACCATCGCGAGAGCCTTCTTCCAGCATCCGTGGGAAGCGCGGCATCCCAATCGACTGGTAATGCAATGGCTGTCGGCAAATACCGGCGCGATCACGCGCGTCCGCGCGGCGTGCAAGTTGCGACGGTTTTATATTCCTGTTGTCGTGCATGGACACACATCAGGCGGTGGACTGCTTATTTCTGCCACCCTGGATTATTTTCCAGCAATCCCAGATCTGGGATTTATGCTTAATGCGGATGCGAATGCCAATTTTCACCGGGGACGCATGCGGCGGTGTCAGAACGATCTGCTGGCAGCACATCGATTAGCGAGACTGCTGTCCCAGCAGGGCGACTTGATGTGTCGGTACGCAGCGTGGTCCGCGGACAGTCAGGCCTGTCGGGGAGATATTGCCCTTGTACAATCTGGCGAGCTCACACAGCGGAGTTTGGCCATATATGCCGCCAAACTCCACCGCCTTCCGAATTTCTATCCGTTGCAAGCTTCGCTGGACATCCTATCCCGATGGGACCTGCTTAGCTTTCTCCAAAAGTGTGCGCTTGAACCGAAAACACGCCGTCGAATAATTGACGAGATAGGCGCTCCTTTGCGCCAGGTGTATTTCGGCGTGTGGCCGAAGCAATATTTCATTAACAGCGCAATACTGTGCAACGGCCTGTACGATCAAGAGGTAGCCGGGTTCAAGTTGCGCGGCTGGCTGGCGAGAATCACCGCCATTGTCAACGTCAGCAACCGTCGCAACCAACTACGCAAAAGCAGGAAACCCTTTGAAAGACTCGTTGCAACATTTTGCACGAATCCCCTTCGCCTGGCAGCCGTGCAAGCGCGATCGCGCGACTGGCGCAGGCTTGATGTGCTTACAATTGCGATAGCAGAATATCGTGATGATCACAGCAAATTCCCGGATCGCCTTGCCCAACTGGCTCCAAAATATCTGCCCACGATTCCCCGTGATCCCTTCACCGGTAAACCGTTCAGATACACCGCCAGCCCGACCGGCTGCACAATTTCCAGTCCCGGAGAATTTCCGCCACAATTATTCCCCGGATCACAACTCCCGCAGGGGCCGCCTATTATCGTCCACCTGTCCCTGCCGCCGGGAAAGTTCAGTCCTTAACGGAAGCTCTCGCGTAACAATACCGAAATTCACCCATCGGTAG
>JAJZOA010000298.1 GCA_021852225.1 Planctomycetota bacterium | reverse complement strand
GTCAGGTTGTTCACCAGGGAATCGCTGTTTACGGCAACAAAGGGTCTACCGATCAGCATGCGTATGTGCAGCAGTTGCGTGAAGGCGTCAATAATTTTTTTGCCACCTTTATCGCTGTGCTTGGCGACGCGGCGAGTCTGAAAGCAGGCCGTGCCGCTTCGGAACTGGAAGTTGAGCCGGGCATCACCAGCGGTGATTATCTGAATGGATTTTTCCAGGGCACGCGACGGGCCTTGTTTGAAAATGGCCGCGAAAGCATGACCATTACGGTGGAAGATATTTCACCGCGCACCATTGGTGTTCTGCTGGCGCTGTTTGAACGGGCCGTCGGGTTGTACGCGGAACTGGTGAACATAAATGCCTACCATCAGCCCGGTGTGGAAGCGGGCAAAAAAGCCGCCACCGCGGTCGTCGCTCTTCAGGCCAGAGTCATGGCGCATCTGAAATCCGGCGGGCGGGGCACGGCGGACGAAATTGCGCAGGCTCTGGGCGTGGCGGATGAGGCCGAAACCGTGTTCCATGTCCTGCGCCATCTGGCCGCCAACGACCGTGGAATTAAAGCAACCGATTCCCCGGACCTGACCGCGGCCGTGTTCTCCGCGTGACGGTCCGGCCAGTTCGCTGGATCATGCCATTTTCAGACTCGCGCACCTGCGGCGAGGACTGCCGGCAGTCTGTGATTTTGGCCGTGCATGGGTGATTCCGCAAAGGAGATTGCCATCTTTTCCTTTCGCTTAACTCAGGTGTGCTTCTGGCTGGGGATCAGCGCGTGGTTCGGAGGGCTTCTGGTGTTGGGGCCGGTGGTGGCCTGGCAGTTGTTTGCCACCATTGCCCATGCCCATGTCCAGGTTGCGGGCATGAATACACATTTGGATCAGTCGCGGGAACTGGCCGGACTGGTATTCGGCAATATTCTCCACATTTTTTACTGGATTGAACTGGTCTGTCTCGGGCTGATTCTTGGCGCAGTGGTCGGTCAGATGCTGCTGCATCTGCATTTGTGGAATGCCGGTGTCTGGTTGCGTCTTTTGGTCATTGTGCTGCTGGCGGCGGTTACGCTGCATGATGTGTTTTTTATCGCACCGCAGGTCTTCGCCCAGCACAGCCAATGGCTGGCCAGCCTGACGACCCGGCCGGCGGCGGCCAAGGTTCACGAAAAACTGTTCAGTCAGTATCATCTGGCTGCCGAACATGATGGTGTTATTGAAACCGTCTTGTTGCTGGCGCTGCTTATAATTTCGGCCTGGTGTGTCAACTATCCGACGCGCAAAGCCTATATCCGCCAGATAACGGGAGCCGCCGCCGAGGCTCCCGCAAAGCACGGATAAACCGGCGGCATTGCGGGCCTCCACCAGACACCGAATTCAGGAGCACTGATGGCGAAGGAATCGTTCATTCAGAAAAAACAGCGGGCCGCGCGGATTGTCGGACAGTTGAAAATATTATATCCCGATGCCCATTGCGCCCTGAATCATGACAATCCATTTCAGTTGTTGATTGCCACCATTCTTTCGGCACAATGCACGGACGATCGGGTCAATAGGGTGACGCCGGCCCTGTTCGCCCGCTTTCCGGACGCCCCTTCGCTTGCCCAAGCTGAAATGACGGACATCGAAAATATTATTCGTTCCATTGGATTTTTCCGGGCCAAGGCGAAAGCAATTCAGACAACCGCTCGGCAACTGACTGAACAATATGCCGGCGAAGTGCCGCAGACGATGAACGCCTTGATACAATTGCGTGGTGTCGGGCGAAAAACCGCAAATGTCGTGCTTGGAAACGCCTTTCGTAAAAATGTGGGCGTTGTGGTCGATACGCATGTCGGCCGGCTGGCGCGGCGTATGGGCCTGTCCGAGCATCTGGATCCGGAAAAAGTGGAACGCGATATGATGCGACTTATAGATCAGCCGGATTGGACGCTCCTGAGCCATTTGCTGATATTCCATGGCCGGCGGGTGTGCGCAGCTCGCAAACCGAATTGTGCTGGCTGCGTATTTGGTCCTGCGGCGGCTGTTGCCCGTCGGCTCTGCCCGCAAAGGGGTATAGTCATTCGGCGGCAGTTGTCGAAGGTGAATGTTCGCGCACGTTAATTCGACTGCGTGGTCGCGGCCTTAGCGGCCCGCATGTGGTTCGCCGCGGGTTGGCTGAAATCGTTCCGGCCTTTTGGCTCATGGCGTTCATAGATCGCAATGGGAAGAAAGCCAAATCGGCGGGCGCACGTGTAAATTGTACCAGTGTCTTTATGTATCATGGTGTGTGCTCCGATATGGGCAATAACGACATCGGGATCCACCTCAGGCTTTCCTTTGACACCATACGGGGCGTTAAAGCTTACAAATACAGGCTTTTCCGGAAGGCCCCGTAAAAGCGATGAAAGAATGGCGTAGGTATATGGCATATAGCCGCGGATGTGCAGCCCGATGATCTTTGGCGGATGTTTCATTTCCCGTAAATAGGTGCAAATCTGTTCTACATTTCGCGTGGGCTGGTCGCTGTCCCGGCAAAGCAGGTAATCGCGTGAATGAAACTCAACGCCCTGGCCGCCCACCAGCGTGCGCGGAAACAGCAGCATGGTAGGCACAAGCCACGCAAACAGGCCAACGAGTACCAGTGGCGTCATCCAGCGGAATAATCTGCTGTTCAGAACAATTGCGGCTACTGGCGCCGCCATAGCCGGAATAGCCGGCAGCAGATGGTTTGCAATTGCCTGCCACCGCAGGAATGCGGCCGCCATAATCAGACATGCCACGGGCAGCAGTAAAAACTTCCAGCTTAGGGCGCTGATCGATTGATCGCGCAAAAATATCAGGCCTGGTGGAATAAGCAGGAACAGAAGCATCTGAAAAGGCCATCCCACTCTATCTTCATTTCCTGCGTGATACGTTGCGCCGTCAAAATATATCCGCACGCCGGGATAGACATACATGGTTTGCGGATCTTGAATATCCAGATGCAGAAATCCGGCGATTCCAAAAATGACCCTGTCCACGCCGATATTCAACAAATGGCTCGGGCCGGAAAACATGGATGCGGTGGTGCGCAATACATTTACTGGAATGGTCTGGATATTAAATTCGCCATTCAACAGGACCAGCCGGGGATCTTTTGAATGAAGGGGACCCAATGGAGCGCCAAACTGCCGCATATTGCGAATCAGGATCCGGAATTGATGATGAGTGTCACGCTTGCAATCATCAGAAGCCATGGCACCACTCTTGACCGGTTGGTGCGCCAAAACGCCACCGCCGCAAAAATGGCAATCGGCACGCCGAAAAGGTACCCCGTGCCATGCGTCAGAGGCATCAGCGAAATCGCCCCGGCCAGACAAAGAAATGTGATGGGGCCGCACTGCCGGTTCCGACTGATCCGCAACAACAGCAGTGCGGCGAAGGTGGTCCACAATGCCTCCAGAATTTCCGGTGTAAATGTGCTTGCAGAGCAGAACACCATCGGCATGGAAACCACCATCAGTCCGCATAGCGCTTCGGAATCCTTGTTGCCGCCGATTTCCCGACTGATAAGACTTGCCGCAAAACCCAGGAATAACGCGGTCAGCCAGCCGATAAGATTGATCGCCCAGTCATTGCCGTGGGCCAGCACCATCAGTTGCAGGCCGATCATTTCCAGTCCCGGCGGCATGCAAAGCTGCAGAGGATCGGATGTTGGATAGCTGGCCAGGCTGTGCTGCTGCATCCAGAAAATAATCCGCGGCATGTGGTACGCCAGTGAATCAAAATTATTGGGAGGGCTGAACAACGCGCTGCCCAGAGCATACGCCATGATGACCACGGCTGCGGCCAGGGCGTTTTTGCCGCGCCAGGTTAGCTTCGATGAATTCATAGCCGCGCCTTCCGGCCTCTTTTCCGAGGGGTTAAGTGACGCGTTACCGGCTTGCGGTGAATGCTTTTTGATCAGATAGAAGCTGAATAATGGGACAAGCCACCACAGCAGTACGGGCCAGAACCGAATTTCCCCCATCAACCCTAAAACTTCGCTTCCCGCGGCGGACCAGATAGCACAAAACAGTGCGCCCACCAGCATTGCCTCGCGCCGGCTGGTACCCGAACTGGCAATGTGCCTGCCCAGGGCCGAGTATCGCTTTGCGACCAATAGCAGTATCAGAAATGGCAGCAATGCCAGCATTCCAATCCTTTGTTAAAACGGTCGCGAGCCTGAATAACGGACGCCAAACCGGTGATATTAACCGGGCGTGACATCTGTTTTTATGTCGGCTGCGAACCGCAGTGGCTTGCGCCCAATCGCCACAAGGCTTAGGCCCTGGCCGATTCGCGCGGTTTCCATAAGTCTTGCGGCAGGTAACAGCCGCTGGAACCAGCCCAGTTGGCCCGGGGAAATTGAATCGCGCCTTAGAAATTCGTTGATCCGCCAGCCCAATGCACCCAGCCGGTTGAAATCATTTATTGAAACCACTTCAAGGCCCGCGGCGGAAAGCAGAGTCCTAAGCCGATCAGAATCATAACGCCGCAAATGTCCCAGTTTATCATCAGACCGGCTCATCAGGCGCTGGTGTGCCGGAGCCAGCACCACCAGATAGCCTTCGGGGGCCAGTATTTTCGCCAGCGCCGGCAACACAGGCTGGTCGTCGGGCAGGTGTTCCAAAACATTGTGGCAGATAATGCTGTCCAGTCGTTCGTCGGCCAGAATCTGGAGGTTCTCTGGCGCCAGCAGATCGCCCTGAATGACCCTCACGTTTTCCAATTGCCCGAAGCGGCGGCTGGTCATTTCTGTGTAAAATTCATCAGTATCTATGCAGATCAGCCGCGGCTTATGCAGCAACTGCTCGGCGAAATTGCCAATGCCACACCCGGTTTCAAGCACACGAGCGCCGATGTACCGCTCAAATTGCGATAAGATCCAGCGGTTGATTTTTTTTCGTTTCCGCAGACTTGTCAGCAGGTAATACCCGTCGTGCGTGGTGAATCGCCGGTCCCACCAGCAGCATTTAACCAATGTCCATACCGCCTCGAACGCATCCTTAAGACCGATTTTTTTTCCTTCGGCCACTGTGCGGCCATGGTAACTGATCGGGACTTCATAAATCCGGATATTCCACTGGGCCAGCCGCGCGGTAATTTCCGGTTCAATGCCGAAGCGTTCGGCCTTCAGTGGAAGCCGACGGAAAATATCGGATCGAATCGCTTTGTAGCACGTTTCCATGTCGGTCAGATTCAGGTCCAGCATCATGTTGGAAATGCCGGTCAGAACCCGGTTGGCGGTTGCATGCCAGAATCGCAGCACACGCCGCTGACCGGAAAATACGAATCGCGATCCGAACACCGCATCCGCTTTTCCTTCCAGAAGGGGGGCAAGAAGGGCCGCGTAATCCCGCGGGTCATATTCCAGGTCCGCATCCTGAATCAGGGCGATATCGCCGGTCATCTGTGCGATGGCGGTGCGAATGGTTGCGGCTTTCCCCTGGTTAAACGGATGCTGAAACAGACGAATCCGGCTGTCCTGTGCCGCAAGGTCCTGAAGTATCCGCCATGTATCATCGCCGCTGGCATCATCCACACAGATCAGTTCAATGGGCAACGGACAGGGCGCGGAAAGAACCCGTGCAATAATCGTCCGAAGCGTGCGCGATTCATTAAATATCGGCATCAACACGCTTAAGAGTCGATATTGTGCAGGCATGGTGCTTTCCGGATCAACCCCAGTGGCGGCTGCCGGCCAATTCTGCCGGCAGGCTGGCGGATTTACAGCCGCGTTATTGTCTTGATTTTTGGCGGTTGCACGGGCGAATCCGTTCCCGGGCGGCGCGGTACCGATACTATTTTATCGACGACTTCAATACCGGAAGTCACCTGGCCAAAACAGGTATACTGGCCATCCAGATGCGGGGAATCCGCGTGCATGATAAAAAATTGCGAACCGGCGGAATCCACATCCATCGATCGCGCCATGCTGATGACGCCGCGCAGATGTTTTCTTTTGCTGAATTCAGCTTTTATTTTATAACCCGGGCCGCCGGTACCGGTGCCTTGGGGGCAGCCGCCCTGAATCATAAAGCCCGGAATAAGCCGATGGAATCCCAGTCCGTTGTAAAAGCCCTTGTCCGAAAGAGTCAGAAAGTTTTCCACGGTTTTTGGAGCCACGTCCGGCCATAGCTCCAATTCAATAATTCCCTGATCAGTTTCAATTCGAATGCGGGGTGCCAGTGCCTGAGTCGTTTCCGCCATGATCATTTAACTCCTGTTTTTGGGGCTGCAGCCCCAGAAAATTCAGCGGGCAATCCCGCCGTCAGGTCAGCTATCATATCGCAAGAGACCGCATTGACCAATTCAAGTAATCGCGTGCGCCGCCGAAGACCGCCGAATCCGTTATTCTTTTGTCCGACCAGCTCACAACCTGCACCCTTTACGGCAGGGTAATATGCGAAAAATGAAAATGCACGATCCGCTTTTTTTTGTCCGACCATCAGTTTTAATTCCAATGATGTTTCCGCCGTCGGCGGCCGCTTCAATGGAACCGTAATGCGGGTGGATCCATTGGCCAGCAGCGTGGAAAAATATCCGGGCGACTCAAATATCTTTCCCCGCAATATCCGCAACGACTTGAAGCAATCCGGCGGACCGTGCAAAAGTACCGCTAGAAATGTCCGCTTATTCGTTGTTTGCAGCGGAAGTATGCTGATCTGAATATGCCACGCCCTAAGCATCGGGTTTTCAAGCGTTTTGCCGATTCCTGCGGCGATATCGGGAATCCGTATGGTTTTAGTCTGACCGCCGTACAGCACTGTGAACGCCCCGGTCAGATGCCTTATTTGTTTGGCGGTCGGCGGAGTCGGAGCAAAGCGGAGAATCGCCGGGAAGCCGATCGCGCCTTCCTGCTTCATTGTGGCATACAGCGGCTGGTTGATTTTTTCGGCAACCGGGCCGATAGGTGAAAGCAACCGCAGTCGGCCGCCGCCATCCAGCCCTGTGGCATAAAGATGGACATTCGAAATTCCCGCCGGGCGGACAAATTCGGTTCCACTGACCGCCAGTACAATTCGCAGTCCCAGGCGGGAGTTGAGCGCATCAATGTAGGGCGTCTTGAATTGCGACAGTATGACACCGCGGGTTTGCAGGATCGCCGCTATTTTTACCGTCGGCGGCAACACCACCGGTTGGGACTTTCCTGTACTGGAATCTGGCGTAGCCGCATAAATATTGCCCAATGGGCAAGTCCATCCGCATGCCGCCAGAACGCCCACTATCGCGGCCAATGACGCGGATGTTCTGGCGCGGTGCACGCTGACAATCGCCGCTTTTATGCGATTGCATCCGAATTGCATCCAGTTGGCGGCCGACATGTGCGCTTCCCCCGGGAAAAAGCCCAACGAAGAATAAATGGTCACGACCAGAGCATGATAATCATTGTGGGCTGCGCATGCGAGAGCCTGCCTCTGCCGGCGGCATTCCGCATTCCAGAAAGGGTTGTGGGGCGGCAGAATTCATTGGACAAGTGGCTGCCAATCGGCCAATTTTATTTCAGCGACGAAGCATAAAATGCCAGGGCTTTACGTGCCCGGATCGGAATCAATCAGGCTGGATCAAGCCGGGTCAAACCGGCAGTCAGTATCTTGCGATACAGAATATTGAAGGCTTAGCCGTTGACCGTTGCCGTCACTTCAGGCTCAACCGAAACTTTACGGTTGGCGGCAAAATGCACAAGCCCATCAGACAGCGCAAACAGGCTGTCATCACGGCCCAGACCGACATTCTTGCCCGCGCGGAATTTGGTGCCGCGCTGCCGGACAATGATCGAACCCGTCGTCACATGTTCGCCGGCATAGGCCTTAATGCCCAGATATTGCGGATTGCTGTCCCGGCCATTGCGGGTGGAACCTTGACCTTTTTTATGCGCCATGACAAACCTCTGTCAAAAAATGATTTCTTCCAATGCGGTGCAATTCTTCACCACATTTGTCTCGTTT
The DNA here is from genome assembly GCA_021852225.1 of Planctomycetota bacterium. The sequence continues at coordinate 2,439 of JAJZOA010000298.1, read as the reverse complement.
CTATCGAGCCAAATAGTGTACAATAATCTGATTGCAACATCAACTCGCCAACGTTTATCATATTCGCAAATCATTGTTAAATAATACCTGTAAGCAAGAATTAAATTCGTGATAATAAATATTCGTATTTAAGTACTGTTCGTGGCGCGCGGCCCTGTAGTTTATCTCTTGTAATTGGGCGCCAGGCCGCGCAATGTCAGGCTCAGCTTTGTTCGTAGGCAAGCAGATTTGCCCATGGATGGCCAAGCGGCCCCGGGGCTTTTTTCGCCTTATTTCGATCTCGGCTTTTCAGGATATGCCAAACCCCACGCCCGGAACCGGCAATTCTGTCTAATTGACCTGTTTACCCGGTGTCCGCAGACGGTCAAAAATCGGCCGCCAAAGGGCGGGTCAAAACCGGAGCATGGTCTGGGTACCAGGATAAATGGCGGGGGACTGCATGCCGGTAACATGCCTTCTGGTCTTGAGGCGGTGCGGGCGTGGATCAGGCTTGTATCATCAGGTCTTCCGCCGGCCGGCCCACGCCGCCCTGGCCGGGAGGAGCCGATAACGAAAGGCCAGTCATTTTATATTTCCAAACAACCGGAACGCCGTGCGTGGCTGAAGGTCCGCGCCAATCGGGGGGCCGCGGGCATCGATGATATAACGATAGCCGCGCTTGAACGCAGACTGAAAATCAACCTGTATCACATCTTGAATCGCATGCCGTCGGGGTTGCATTTTTCCCCACCGGTTAAACGGAAGATGAATTCGGAGGCCGATGGAAACAAAATACGATCGGTGCCCAATGAGTCAATAGGCTCGCGTCCGGTTCCACCAAAGCGCGGAGGGGGGGCAAGTTTCCCGCGCCACTTCTCCTGATTCAGTTCACTTGCGTTCAAGGCTGCCCTGTGTGATGATTCCAACTGCGCCAATCGAGTGTTATTCCGCGGGAAGGGTACGCATGGCTACGGTAGAGCTTGAAAATGTATCCAAAGTCTATCCAGATGGCGTACAGGCTGTGCGCAGCATTTCCCTGTCCATTCAGGACCGTGAATTTATTGTGCTTGTGGGGCCGTCGGGTTGTGGAAAAACCACCACATTGCGCATGGTCGCCGGACTTGAGGAAATTTCCGGTGGTACATTATCCATTGATGGGCGGGTGGTCAATTCGGTTGCTCCCAAAGACCGGGACATCGCCATGGTTTTTCAAAATTACGCTCTTTACCCGCACATGAGCGTTTATAAAAACATGGCGTTTTCACTGCATATGCGCCGGCGCGAACTCAAACTTACCAAACAGCAGATCGACCAGCGCGTCCGAGAGGCGGCCTCCATTCTGGGTCTGACCGACTATCTGGATCGTCGGCCCAAAGCCCTTTCCGGCGGCCAGCGCCAGCGCGTGGCGGTGGGGCGGGCAATTGTCCGCAATCCCAAGGCGTTCCTTTTTGATGAGCCATTGTCCAATCTGGATGCCAAGCTGCGGGTGGAAACCCGCGCGGAAATTAAACGATTGCATTTGCGACTGAATACCACCACGATTTATGTCACCCACGATCAGGAAGAAGCCATGACTTTGGGCGACCGGATTGTGGTCATGAAAGATGGCCTCATTCAGCAATGTGCGCCGCCCCTGGAGGTTTATGACAGGCCGCTGAATATGTTTGTCGCCGGTTTCGTCGGCACTCCGCCGATGAATTTCTTTTGTGGCCACGTCGATGCCTCTGGAGATTTTGTCATTCAACAGGCCGATGGCCAGCCGCAGCGACTTCGACTGCCACCACGTCTGGCCGCCGTGGCCGGTGCCCATGCCGGGCAGGACCTGGTTCTGGGCGCGCGGCCGGAAGCTCTTTCGCCGGACTGCGCCGGTCGTTTTGCAGGCGGACAGAATAAGCTTGAGGCCCGCACCGGCGTTATTGAGCCGCTGGGCGACAAGGTGGATATCCACTTTTCCGTGGGCGGTCAGGATCGATTTGTTTGCCGAACAGATTCTACGCATGCCGAGCTTATTCGTCCGCAGGAGGCCATCACCTTGTATCTGGCAACAGACCGTTGCCATCTGTTTTTACCCAGCCAGGGCGGGCGGAATATTTCACTTTAACCCCCGCGGATGACCCGCCGCCTGGGGTGCAGGCGTCCCCGCCTGCCGGCGTTCCAATTCGGCCGCGGCAAGAAATTGCGAATGACCCGCCGCCTGGGGTGCAGGCGTCTTGCCCGCCATCGTTTCAAATCAAACCATCTTGCAAAGAGGCAAATGATTCTCACCTTGTGGTGCAGGCGTCCCCGCCTGCCGGCGTTCCAACTCGGCCGCGGCAAGACATTGCGGATGACCCGCCGCCTGGGGGGCAGGCGTCTCGCCCGCTGGCGTTTCAAATCAAACCCTCTGGCAAAGAGGCAAATGATTCTCACCTTGTGGTGCAGGCGTCCCCGCCTGCCGGCGTTCCAACTCGGCCACGGCAA
>JAJZOA010000369.1 GCA_021852225.1 Planctomycetota bacterium | reverse complement strand
GCCGAAACTTTTCTGAACACCGCCCTGAAAAACTGATGACACACCTTCGGAGTTACTTGATCCCTTTTCACCGGTTCAACTTGACCCGAATCCGTGGCATCCAGTTCATATTTCCGCTACATGCCTGCTTCGTACCTTTCGCAGGCGGGGGAACAAACTTCTCTAAAACGCCCAAGATTAAACTTGATTTAGTATCAAGGGCTGTGACATCAGTTAGTATACTCACGAAAAAGCAGAATGCAAGCACAAAATATTTATTTTTTTTAATGCTTTAAAGCCCATTGAAAAGCCTCTAACGAATGCCAATAATTCCGCTATTCCAGCAGCTAAAATCAGCTTTTTGGCCCCATATAGTACATTTTGCCACCCAAAAAACGCGCGAAGTTAATATATTAAAATACAATAGCGGACGCCCACTGCGATAAACGAACAATTCTTTTAACGGTGCTTTGACCTTTCAGGCGGATTTACGCAGATTGGAGCCAGGGCGCTGACAGTTGCGGGTCACCGCCGACGACATGTCAGCATCCCTGCACGGTCCGTGGAAATCAGGGCTATTTTGATGAACTATTTAATCTGAAGATTAGTCTGAGAAAACGCGCATCCCGACTTTTCGCGCGAACCGGAAACCCGCAAGATGAATTGTTCGATTTTAAATTCCATTCTGAATCATGCAAAAACAGAGATTTCAGTGAACCTTTGTTCCCGCAGGAGCATCCGACGTTGAATCGCGTATCACCAGTGAACAGGCGATAGAGACGGTCATTGCCGCAAGGTCCGGACGTTCCAGCCGTTGCCGCATCAGATTCGTCGCCTGAATAGCCATGCCTTCCGCTGACTGGCGGACGGTCGTTAACGGTATTGCGAGAAGTGCGGCCGTGGAAGTGTCGTCAAAACCGGTCAGCTTGATCTGCTGGGGAATCTTTAATCCCTCCCGCAGCAGCGTCCGCATCACCTTGGCCGCCGTCATATCATTCACGCAGGCAATACCATCGGGCCGATGCTTGGCCAGCATGGCGGCCACATAGGCGGAATCATCGCCGTCACCGGAACAAATATCACACCAGATCGCCGGTGAATGGGCAACGGCGCTCCGCACACCCTCCCAGCGGGCTTCGGCGGTGGGATGCTCGCGTGCATCAGTGAAAAACAGAATTCGACGGCAGCCGCGATTAATCAGATGCTGCCCTACCAGAAATCCGCCAAGTTCATTATCGGAGCCTACGACGTCAAACCGGCTGCGGTCATGCAAGTGGTGAATATCCCGATCCAGCAATATCAGGGGAATTTTGCGGGTCTGGCATTGACGCCCCACGGCTTCATTAATTTGGGCACAGTTTGCCGTCACTGGCAATGGCAGATAAAGCAGGCCGCGCACCGGCCCCTTGAACAGATGATCCAGAATATCGGCGGCAGCCTGTGGCGAATCGGTGTCCGTAATTTCATGGAACAGCAGTTGCCAGCCTAGTTTTTGCGATTCTCTGGCCAGAACCTGATGCACCGTGGAAAAAATACTGCCCGGTTCCAACGGAGGAAATATGACGCCCATGCTCGCTAATGCCGCTGGCTGGGGACCTTGGACGTAGGTACCCGATCCGCGGCGGCGACGCACAATGCCGGCGGCCTCCAGGTCGCGCAAAGCGCGAATGACGGTAATACGCGATACGTTAAATTCCGCCAGCAATTCTGATTCCGTTGGCAGCCGGCTGCCGGCCGTGTATTCACCCCGCCGAATCGCCCGTAGCAGCGCATCATATACAGCGCGATACTTCGGCTGATTCTCTCGTTTGCGGACCGCGGCCTGCATAGGTTCTGGTTTTGTTGCGCTTTTTCGCATAAAAATTCCAATGTTATTGCGAATTCCGTTTCCGGTATTCTCGCCGTTTGTCAGGTTTTAGCAAGCGGGGATCAAAATTATCGACGATTGGCGTGTTGTCGGAAAATGCAAATTTCATAAAAGAGGTCTATTTTCTTAAAGTGACTGTTTGCCGAATATCCGTTTCTGGCTCCGCATTGGAATCCATGGATAACCGGCACCACCAGAACAGATACATGCCGCCGGCACCGATCAAAAAGAAGGGCAGCGTCATGAAAAAGGACGCGTAAGCCTTCATCACCAACTGCATGGGCAATAGAAACAGGGTCACTTGCCAAAGTAACGCAAATGGAACAGTTAACAGATCGTTGCGGTGCTCCGCACGAATGGCGCGCCTTCGGTCGCTGGTAAAAACATCGCGCATCGGCCCCCAGAAGCCGAAGGGGCGCGTTACCCGGTAAAAATTTTCGGTCACTTTTTCCGGTGTGGGGCGCGTCAGTAGCGAGCCGATTATGGTGGCCAGAAAGGAAATGAGGGTCATAAGCAGAAACTGCCGCCATTCCAGAAGATCAGGCGATACAATCCGCTCCACGATCGCGGACACGCCGCCCGTCAGTGTTCCGGCGGCCACCCCCCATGCGTTGCAGCGCCACCAGTAAAGCCTTAAAACCTGTGGGCCCAGGGCACCCGCGGTCAGGCCCATGGCAATCCAGCCCCACAAATTATTAATATTCTGGGCCTCTATCCCCATATAAAATCCGCCAGCGACAATCACCAGTGTCCCAAGGTATGCGGCCACTATCAATTCCCGACCAGTTGCTCGCGGTCGCAGAAAATTTTTATAAATATCGTTCACCAGAAGCGCCGTGACACTGCTGACCTGCCCGCTTAAAGATGTCATCATGGTGGCCAGCATGGCCACCAGCAGAAGGTCACGGATTCCGGGAATCGAAATCGCACCCAGAGCCGCGGGGAGAATCAATTCCGGGTCAACCGATCCGCCGTATCCAACCAGCGGCAGTTTCGTTGTCCAATGCGGCCCAAGCACGCGTTGGAGGCCCGCAATAAGTCCGCGCGGACACCGGGCTGGATCATGCACAATATGGGCGGTCAGGTCCTGCCAGAACGCGGGCGATGCGTGCGGGTAATAACGATGAATCAGCGCGGCGGCGGCACCCACCGCCTGCGGCGCGGCAAACAGATGCCGCACCAGCAGAATGCCCAGAATCGCAAAGCCCATCATCATCGGCCAGCGGAACATCAGCGTGCCGGCCTGCAACAACGAAAGCAGCCCGCAATCGCGGTCCGTTTTGGCCGCAAAATAACGCTGTTCGGCACCGCCGCCCAGACCGCCAATCACGCTCCGAAGGAGATAGAAAGAGACAATAAAAATTAGGAAATGGTAGGCGCCGTAGCCTGCCGGCGTATGCACCCGCCAGGTGGGCAACGAAACAGACCAATGCTGGTTTCCCGTCACCACGGCCGCGGTGACCGCCAGTGCATGACTGTCGGAAAAGCTCATCCACGCATAAATCGCGACCACCACACACGCCGCGATCACCACCACGCCGTGAATCAGATTGGTTGCCACCACGCCATAATAACCGGCAAACATCGTATAAAGGGTGGCCGCTCCAAATACCACAGCCGTGGCGGCAACAGGCGAAAACGGAACAAACAGCCCCAGAAAAAGGCTCGCCCCGCGCACAAAATAGGCGATCATGCCTATTACCAGCACAATGCCCATAAAGGCCGTGAGGAACCGGACAATTTCCGCCGACTTGCCCTCGCCAAAACGAAAAGTGTACCACTCGGCGGCGGTCATGCAGCGCGAACGCCGATGCCATTTGCCGGTAAAAGCCAGCATAAATGCCAGCACCAGCACCGCACCGCCGCGAAATTCGATAAACAGGCCGCGCGGACCGAGCAGGTAAATAAACGATGTAATCAGCATGGTTCCGGTCAGGTCAAACCACAACGCCATGCCCGTGATGCCCAGAAATACCCACGACATCGACCGTCCGGCGAGAAAATAACTCTCCAGGCTCGAAGAAGCCCGCCGACTAAGCATCAGACCTACCGAAAGAACCAGGGCGAAGTATCCACCGATGATGGCCAGGTCCCATGATCTTAAAGGTTCCATGAATCTCCATCAGGCCGACTGTGACCATCGCTGGATGCCTGATCTGCAGGCCGTCATCGGGTCAACTCCCGTTGTTCAGCATGGCGGGTAAGCCAATATCGCCGGGTTTAATCCGCGGCGGCATAGCGACCGGTTTTGCTACGACGGCATTTTACGAACTTTGGCCCGAATCGAACACCCCCCTTTGCGGACGGTTTAACCGTTGGACCACGGCGGCAGGAACACGACACATTTTCGGGAAGTTATGCCGGCAAATCCGGAAACGGTCGCGGAGAATTTCGCTCCCTTTTTTGAGGTCAGTTGATTTTTTTCGGAACCGACCGGATGATATGTTCACTCAATCGAAGCAAGTATAGCAATGGTTTTGCGGCCTGGCGGCTGAATTCAGAAAAAAAGGATGGAAACAATGACGAATCTGGACTCCGCGAATTTGCCAAAAACATCCGGACCGATCCCTGGAATCGGGCCAATCGTGTTCGCCGTTTCAGCGGCGGCTCTGGCCGGACTTCTGTTCGGCTATGACACCGGTGTGGCCTCGGGCGTGCAGGGGTATCTTCAGAGTTATTTCCATCTGTCCAATGGCTGGCTGGGCTTTGCGATTGCCTGTCTGGAACTCGGATGCGTTCCGGGAGCGATGTTTGCGGGAACCCTGGCGGATCGCTATGGGCGCAAAAATATCCTCATTGTCTGCGCCGTCCTGTTTGCCATCTCCGGCATTTTATCGGCTATTCCCCAGGTCTTTTTTGAACTCGTTCTGGCTCGAATACTTGGTGGACTGGCCATCGGCGCCTCATCCATGGTGGCCCCGGTTTATATCGCGGAAATCGCACCCGAACGCCACCGTGGCCGTCTGGGATCACTTTTTCAGCTTGGTATTGTGGTGGGGATTGCCCTGGTCTACTGGGTCAATTTTTTTATTCTCAAGACCGGGCACTCCATCTCCACCGCGCACGGTGTCGCCGCTGTGAACTGGAATCAGACGATGGGCTGGCGTTGGATGCTCGGTTCTGAAACCTTTCCCGCGTTGCTTTTTTTCCTGATGATTTTGGCCGTTCCGGAAAGCCCCCGCTGGCTGGTAATCAACAATCGGGAGGAGCAGGGGCGCACGATTCTGACGAAATTCGTCGGCTCAGCAGGCGCGGAAAGAGAAATCAAGGCGGTAAAGGAGGTCGCGGCTCAAGAGGACGGCCGATTCTCTGAATTGTTTGCTCCCCGATACCGCCTGCCGTTGATGATCGCCTTGTTTCTGGCGATTTTCTCTCAATTCAGCGGCATCAATTCCATTATATATTACGCGCCTCGCGTGTTTGAGGCTGCTGGCATGAAAACATCAAATGCATTTGGTTCCACGGCGCTGGTGGGAATGGTAAATCTGGCCTTTACCTTTATTGCGGTTGGATTTGTGGACAAAGCGGGGCGCAAGTTACTTCTGGCAATCGGCACAGCCATTCAGGTGCTGTCTCTGGCATCGGTTGGGTTGGTGTTCGCAATGGCTAAACACGCCACCGTGTTGAAACTGACCGGCGGCAAAATGGTTCCCCATGTTATTTACCATTTCGATCACACACAGGTGGTTGTTCTGCTTACAAGCATATTGGTATTCATTGCCGCGTTTGCCATGGCGATGGGGCCGATGCCCTGGATCATCATCTCAGAAATATTCCCGGCTAGAATTCGCGGCCGCGCCGCATCGGTGGGCATATTTACCCTGTGGATTGCCATATATATTGTGGCACAGACATTCCCGTGGCTTAAGTCCAATGCGGGCCTGACCAACACCTACTTCATCTATTCCGGCTGTTCCCTTATCAGCTTCCTGTTTGTCCTGCTGGTGCTGCCGGAAACCAAGGGCAAGACGCTGGAACAGATTGAGGCGTTCTGGCATCATCGGCATCAGGCTAAAATTGACGGCGGACAGCGCTGAAGCGGAGCTTGAGCCATGGTCTGCGGGTGATTTGGCGAGACACGCCGTGGCGCGCGAATCAGCGGCGTTTGAACTGCTTTTCCAGGTCCCGCAAAGACAGGCGTATGGTTGTCGGGCGGCCATGCGGGCAATTGCTGGAACGCTCCACGTCCAGCCGCTGGGACAGCAGCGAGCGGATTTCGTCAGGTGCCAGCGGATCGCCCGCCTTCACCGCGGCCTTGCAGGCGGCCATATCCAGCACTTCATGAAGAAGTTCTTCCTCACTGATGCGCCCGGAAGATTCCAACAACCGGTCCAGCAGGGAATGAATGTAGTCCACCGGATTGAGCCTGGCCAGCAGCGTTGGCAGGCTTTGCACCGCGACACTTACATGGTCAAATTCTGATATTTCCATACCAACGCGCTCAAACATGGGCTGCAGCCGCCCGATAATCGCCATCTGTCGCGGACTTACGGACACCACTACCGGCATCAGCAGACGCTGGGCTTCCATCGGGCCTTTGCGCACGCGGGCCAGAAGCTGTTCGTAAATAATCCGCTCATGCAGGGCATGCTGGTCTATCAGCAGCAGGCCATCCGGTTCTTCCACTACCAGATAACTGTCGTGAACCTGCAGGAATTTTCCACCCAATGCGGTGTAGCCGCCGGTCTGGCCAGCACGGGCGGATGGGCCGGCCATTTCCGCCGATGGCCGGTGTACTTCCGTATTTACAGCGCTTTCCACGCCGGCCGTGGGGGCAACGAACGACGCTGAATCCGGCCAGTCGCCCGCGGCTGGCTGCCGGGTGTCCACATCTGGGGTTTCCGCCAATGGTCCGGCAGGAGGATTCACCAGCGGAATCGCTGATCGGGTTAATTCATCCTGGCCCGTCGCCGAAGCTGTTCCCGACGAAGGAAATTCGAATCCGGACTGGGGCGGATTCGAGGCCCGAAAAAAATCGGCCACCACCTGGCGGCTCTGGGCGCTTTGCTGATCCAGATGCTGGCCGCCCGCCGGCAATCTCATGCCGGAGTGGAATCTGGCGGCGGCGGTTAAATCGCGAGCCAGCAACTGTTCCCGCAACGCGGCAAGCACGGCACGATATGGAAGATTGGGTTCGCGAAAGCGGACCTCAGTCTTTTGCGGATGTACATTGACATCGAACGCTTCCGGATCCATCCAGACGAAAATCACCGCGACCGGCTGACTGTTGGGTTCGATCAGCCCGCGATATGCCTCCTTGATGGCATGAAGAAGGGACCGGTCACGGATAAACCGTCCATTAAGAAACAAATATTGGTAACGTGCCGTACCGCGCGCGGTTTCGGGCAGACCGATCCAGCCACCGACCCGAATGTGCCGGTCATCCAGATTCACGCCGAGCAACTTGTCCTTTAATTCCGGACCGAGCGACTGAACAATCCGCCACGGGTGATCCGCGGTTGGTGGCAGGTCCAGTGTGATGCGGCCATTGTGGGAAAGCTGAATTCCGATTCCGGGAAATGCCAGCGCGGTGCGCAGAACCATTTCCTGAATATGGCCGAATTCCGTTGCGTCGGTCCGCAGAAATTTCCGCCGCGCGGGAACACAGTAGAATAAATCGCGAATTTCAATTGTGGTGCCGGGCGGACCCGCGCAAGGTATGGCCGGACCAATCACACTTTCGTGTGCTTCAATCGAAACCGCCTGCAGGTCCGCGGGCCGGCGTGTGATGATGCGCGCGTGACTGACACCCGCGACCGATGCAATGGCCTCGCCACGGAAGCCCATTGTGGAAATAGCGAAGAGGTCCTCCATGGTTCTGATCTTGCTTGTGGCATGGCGAGCGAACGCCAGCGGCGCATCTTCCGGCGACATACCAGACCCATCGTCGGTGATGCGAATCAGCGTGCGACCGCCATTTTCAATCTGAATGGTGATGCGCTTCGCCCCGGCATCCACGGAATTTTCCAGCAGTTCCTTCACCACACTGGCAGGACGTTCCACCACCTCGCCGGCGGCTATTTTGTTAATCAGCGCATCGGGCAGCACGGCGATAGCGCCGCCACGCGGGTCTGCGGTCGCAACTGGAATGCTTTCTTCAGACATGATGCCTCAACAAATCTACTCTTCTTGCGGTGTCAACCGCACGGCCCGGCGCCAGATATTCCGGCCAGAATTTTACCCGATTGCCACCCCGCTTACCGGCTGGCGGCAGGCTTTCGCGCCCCGGGCTTTGCCACCCGCGCTGAAAAATGCAATTTCACCTGAAACAACCTCTCAAAGCAATCGGACTTATGACGCGCCGCCCAAAGTTCCAGTTCCGGATCAAACGCGGTCTGCACCACAATGCTGACCGTTCCCTTGCGGCGAATAACCCGCAAGTCGCGGACGTTGCCATAATGGCCGCGGTCCAGAGCTTCGGCCAGGCGGAGAATCGCGGAAAGCTGATCCACAATTTTTCGGTCAGTTGGCGGAAGCGCCATATAGTCAGGGTGGCTTTTCTTCGGTTCACTGCGTCGATGGTAACGGGCGGTATTTGCCATGATTTCCAGTTCACGGGGCGAAAAACCGCTTAAATCCCCGTTTTTTATCAGATAAAGAGAATGTTTATGGTGGCCACTGTGGCCGATATGCCAGCCGATGTCGTGCATAAGGCCGGCGAATTCGAGAAGTTCACGGTAGTGGCGCTGCAATTTATGCAAAGGCAAAAGGCGATCAAAAAGATTGACCGCCAGCCACGCGACCTTTGTGTGGTGGGCCTCGTCAAAATTACACCGCCGGCCAAGTTCCACCACACTGCGTCGCCGCGGATCGATTATTTCAACGGAAAGGCGTATCCGCGGCCAATGCGTCTGCATATAGTCGATGATCATTCCCTCGCGCATCGCACGGTCAGAAACTTCAATCACCGGCATATCCAGTTCATCGAAAAGATATTTCACCAGCACCGCGCCGGCGACAATCTGGTCGGCCCGGCCGGGATCCAGCCCGGACAGGTCCAGTCGGTCCTTCTGATCCATATTCAGCAGTCGCCGATACAGCGTTTCAAAATCCTCGCGTCGGATTTCCGTAAGCAGGCGATGTCGGATAACCTCCTGCCCGTGGCGCGCCAGGCACATCGCCGCCAGATTTTCCATGGTTCCGGAGGTTCCGATGAATTTCGCCGGTGCCAGCGCCCGAGTCCGCTTGATAATGCCCTTGAGTTCATGATGAATATGCTTTTCGAGCGCCCGGATTTCCCCGCGGCTCGGAGGATCATGGGCGATAAACTGCTGGGTCAGGCGACTTGCCCCGAGTTTGCGGCTTTCCAGCATTGCGGCTTTCTGAGAATCACCGATGATAAATTCCGCCGAACCGCCGCCAATGTCCACGACCAGCGCGCTGGAATCCACCATATCCACGGCCTGTCGCACCGCCAGGTAAATGAGGCGGGCCTCTTCCTGAGAGCTTATCACGCGGATATTCAAACCGAGCTGCGTTTTGGCGGCCTGCACAAAATCGCCGCCGTTAACGCTTTCCCGAACGGCGCTGGTGGCATACGCGCGTATCCGGTCACAGTCCAGATTGCGCGCCACCCGCAGATAACGGCCCAACACGGCAAGCGTATGCTGCATGGCCGACCTGGTAAGTACATGGCGAACCAGCGCGGCGCTGCCCAGCCGCGTCAGGTCTTTTTCCGAACTTAAAATTTTAAAGCCGACTGACCGGGTGACTTCCACCACCACCATGTGCAGACTGTTGGTGCCGATATCAATTGCCGCAATGCGCAGGCCATGTGGCGCGCCGCGGCGCCCGCCGGATTCAGGCGCGCCGTTGCTATGGGACGGACCGGTCTTAATATATGTGCGAGACTTTGCCATATGCTCTGATTATGCTGCCAGTAGTCATGATTGTCTAACGGGTGTACCCAATGAAGCACTCCACCGTCAAACTCACAAGATTCCAGCCGGCCGCGCCCGGCGCGCCACCCCCTGAGGCGAGGCCCGAAAAATCGCCGGTCTTTCCCGCGCTCAAGCCACCACGGGGCGAGGTCTGGCCATCACGCCGAGCCACGAGCCTAAACGCTCTTTTCCGCCGCGCCGAGGAACGAGTCCTGGGTCAGGTCATTGCCGCTGCTCATCAACCGGATGCCGCCGCGATTCATGACCTGCGCGTCACGCTTCGGCGATTCGCGGAATTGTTGCAGACCGCCCGAATTGCGGGCCTTCTGTCAGACGCCAAAGGCCGACGCCTTCTGCGGCGGATACGCGCTATTCGGCGGCTTGGCGGCGCGGTGCGGGATATTGATGTGCTAAAGGGGCTTCTGTCCACGCCGCCCGCCACCAGCCACCGCGCGCCAAATGCCGCCGCCGTGGCCGCTACGGATCGGCCCGGCCTGAAGCAATTCCGGAAAAGAGAAGAGCTTGTCAAAAAACTGCAATCCGAACTTCGCAAGCTGATTTCCAGCGGATTCTTGACCATGCTGAACCAAAGTTTAACCACAGGCCCCACTGCGCCGCGGAGCCTGACGGCGGCCCATATCTGGCTCAGGTAGCGGAGGT
>JAJZOA010000361.1 GCA_021852225.1 Planctomycetota bacterium | reverse complement strand
TGATCTGATCAACCACAGGAAGACCGAGGCACCATCGGCAAAGCTGGACCTGCACACCGTTCCTCCGGAAGTTCCGCAGGTGTATGACATGCTTTGTCGCGGAGATTCCATAGGCGTGTTTCAGGTTGAATCACGCGCCCAGACCGCCATGCTGCCGCGCATGATGCCCCGCTGCTATTACGATCTGGTGGTACAGGTGGCCATTGTGCGACCAGGCCCGATTCAGGGCGGCATGGTGCATCCCTATCTGCGCCGCAGAAATGGAGAAGAACCGATTGACTACCCCTCGCCGGAGGTCAAAAAGGTGCTGGAGCGGACGCTTGGTGTGCCACTGTTTCAGGAGCAGGTCATGCGGCTGGCCATGGTCGCCGCCGGTTTCACGGGTGGTCAGGCCGACGCGCTTCGCCGCTCCATGGCGGCGTGGAAACGCAAGGGAAATCAGTTGGAAAAATTCGGTCAGCAGATTATCGCCGGAATGCTGACCAACGGATACAGTCTGGAATTTGCCCAGCGGTGCTTCAATCAGATCAAAGGCTTTGGCGAATATGGCTTTCCTGAATCCCATGCCGCGTCGTTTGCCTTGCTCGTGTATGTATCGGCCTGGATCAAATGTTTTCACCCCGCCGCCTTCGCGGCCGGACTGCTCAATAGCCAGCCGATGGGATTTTATCCACCGGCACAAATTATCCGCTGCGCCCGTGACCATGGCGTTACGGTGCGTCCGGTGGATGTCAACCGGTCCCAATGGGAATGCACCCTTGAATCGTCCGATGGAGCGATTCACGACCAACAAAAAGAGCAACCGATCCTGCGGCTGGGAATGCGTCTGGTACGCGGGTTATCCCGCCAAACCGCCGACCAGTTGGCCGCCTGCATACATCGCTTCGGTCCGTTTTCCGATATTCATGCCCTGTGGCGGAAAAGCGGTATCCACCGGTCAGATTTAAGAAAACTGGCCCGTGCGGATGCGTTCGGTTCTTTTCATTTAACCCGCCAACAGGCTCTTTGGAGTATCGCGAAGCTATCTGAAAACATTTTGCCCTTATTTGATGTCACATTAAATAAGGCATTAATATGTAATAAAAATATGCCGGAAAATGCGGAATTTGTGGCACTCCCCCGCATTTCGGCCGCAGCAGATGTGGTGCGGGATTATCAGAGTACCGGTCTTTCCTTGAAGGCTCATCCCGTTAGCTTCGTTCGCGACCGGCTAAAATCGTTAGGCGTTTTGCCCGCTATCGATTTTTCCGATCCGGCCAAAGCACCCGATGGCTCCCCCGCCGCTACCGCAGGATTGGTTCTGGTGCGGCAACGCCCCCAAACCGCGGCCGGTATTCTTTTTGTCACACTGGAAGATGAAACCGGCATAACCAATCTGATTGTCAAACCAGCCATTTACCGCCGATGGCGAAAAGCCTTGCGCAGCGCAGCGGGGCTGCTGGTATGGGGAACTATTCAACGCCACGGTCAGGTTGTTCACCTGCTGGTGGAACGAGCGGCGGATATGGCCGGGGCCATTTCACCCAAAGACAACCCTTCCGCCATCGGGCCGGTTTCCCGTGATTTTCATTAACGCCTTGCTCGTCACCCCCCGCCGGACGAATGCCAAGCGAAAATTTTCCTGCATCAACACCGCCCCGCGCTGCCCGCCTTGACCCGCCTTGTGATCCGACTACCATAGACAATTGAAAACGCCCGATCGGGAAGACTGCGGGAAATCAGGAAGCGATTGGATGGCGGCGGCGAAAAATCTCCGCAACACCACGATCGCGATCAATCCCGTTGCGGACCGCAATTGTCTTGAACCATCCAACAATCAATCAGCAGGAGCCGGCATTTTGAATCACAGGCAAAAACCGACCGACCAACCGCGTCATTCCATATCATTAGCCGCTAGCGTCACTCTGCCGGTCATCGGTCTGCTGGCCCTGATGGCCGGATCGTGGCTGGCGCATTGCCCCCCGGCCAGGGCGGTTGGGGCCGCACCGGCCACCGCGACCAGCCCGCCGCGGCCACCCGCTGGAAAGCAGTCCGACGAAAAGCTGGCCAGATTTACGCTCAGTGCCAGCGGCCATTCCTTTACCATGCCGGCCGCATTCTGGAATGAACATCTGGCGAACTGGCTGGATGTCGCCCTGTGCGGCCGCCCCAGTAATTTTCTACACGAAACCGTGCTTTCAATCGTCGCCACCCGCAGCATGCTGATGCGCAATATGCAGAAGATCGGCTTTCATCCCGCCATGCAATGGGCACCGAACCTGAAGGATTTTACAATCAATCGAGGTGAACCGGTCCTGATTCTGGTTCGCTTCAAACTTCATGGAAAAATACAAACCTGGCCACTGGAAGAACTTATCAGCTTGCGCGGCTGGCATGTAGCCATCGGTCCTTTCGGCTGGCTGTATCTGGGAAACCCCAGTCCGTTTAAGCTGCCAGCGAGCGTGCGTGCTGTCCATGGCGGCCAGAGCGTGTCGGCGGACACTATTCTCATGGACGATCCGCAGATTGCCATGCAGTTTCGCGGCTTGCGGCATGAATCGCAATCGCTTCTGAATTTTCCACTGTCTGCGGATAACTGGATATATCCCAACATCCGCTATCACCGGAATATGTCGCGGGTTCCGCAGACAGTTTTCGACAGCAACGGTCGGGTAAAAGTGACTCTTGAATTCAAGCGGGTATCGGAAGTGGAGTACCTGCGGGCTGTGGGGGCGGTCTGGAAAAACCGCGCCTTTGCCCGGTACATTCACCACTATCTGCCTTTGGCTAAGCGCATTGACCGATGTCGTGAATCGCTGTGGAAGGCATGGCATGTGCAGCACAAAAACTGGCAAACATCAGGCACCATCATGCTGGACCAGGCCGAAATTGCCCGCTGTTATACAGCCTTGGATGCCGCCTGGATTGACTGGGACGTGAAACATGCCCATTTTGCCGCCAGTTCCGGCAAATCCGCCAAACAGATCCAGCAACAGGCCATGCTGTTTGATTCACATCTTGACCAGAAAAGATCGCAATATCATCAGCTATGGCTGGCCGCCCAATATCATGCGTTGCTGAACAAAATAAAGAGTTCACCCCTGAACGACAATGCAAAAGCTTCGGCCGCTCGTACCAAACAAATCCACATGCTTGAGTCCCGTGAACTGGCTGCCCAATCCCGCGCTCTTCTGGACGGCAACCTGCAGCATCTGAATTTCTGGCAACAGAAGCAGCATCACATCAAACCGACAGATCCGCGAAAAAACTGGCTGGCGGATATTGCCGCAAATCTGGCGCTGGCCCAGGCTCGCCGGGCGCTTGGGCAGATCGGCCTCCAATATGCCGATGCTCTGGCGCACAATCACGGTACGATTAAATTACAAAAGGCTTATATTGCGGCAATTTTGACCGTATCTCTGCGGCAGCAGCAGGTGGCACTTGTGCAAGTGGATTTTAGAATTGCTGAAGATAAGGGTTTTGTCTCGGCGGCCCATATGGCGCGCCTGACACAACACAAAGCCCGGATCAAGAAAAGCATTCATGCCATCCAAGACCAGATTAAACTTCTGACAGAACCTTAGGTTCGCATTCATTGCCGCACCATAGAAAAAGGTTTAGCGGCCAGACCGAAAAGGCGGTATCTACGGACAATACATTGATGGCGCAACCAGACGATACAATTTTTCTCGCCGCCGACATTTCCGACGTTCCATTGCAACGTTCACCATCCATTCGCACAGAGCCACTATTTCCCGCCGCGGTGCTGCTGATTTCGGGCATTATTTGCGGCCATCTGCTGCCCGGTCTGCCCACGCGACTCTTGTTGATCATCGGTTTTGTTTGTCTGGTACTGTGTGCCATAGCGGGCCTGTGGTCAGCGGTTCGGCATGAATCTGTGTCGTCGCATAGAAGATTGACTCCAACCGCCAGCGTCCTGGGGCAAATATTCCTGGCAATCAGCATTCTGATCACCGGCGCTATACTGGAAAATACTCAGCAATCAGCCCTGAACTCATATGATATCGCCCGCGCATTGCCTCCCCATGGCCGAATTCTTGCCGCCCTGAGACTGGAGGTGATCAGCGCGCCAAAGTGTCCGCCGCCACCGGCACGCGGCGCACTTTTCCGACTGGCCAGTCCGGTGACCACCTTTTGCGGGAAAGTCCTCGCAAGCCGGGCGAACGGCAAATGGCATTCGGCGACTGGCCGGGTGCAAGTTCGCGCGGCAGGGCAATTTCCCGCACTAGCTACCAACCAGGTGGTGGAAATAGAGGGGTGGCTGTCGCGTCCGCCGCAGGCCGAAAATCCGGGCGGATTTGATGACCGCGCGTATTTGGCACGGCAGCGCATGTTTGCAGTGCTGTCCACCGCACATGCGTCGCAATTGCGGTTGACCAGTCCAACGCAGAGATTCTGGCCATTAACTGGTTGGTTGGACGCATATCGGCAGCATTTACGACATCTGATTCTGGCCAGCCAGCCGAAGGGCAGTGAGTCAGGCCATGCGCTGGTCGCCCTGTTGCTCGGCTACCGCGACCGTTCTGTGCGCAGCGTGGCACGCGCATTTTCCATGGCTGGCGCGGCCCACCTGCTGGCACTTTCCGGTATGCACGTGGTGATTATTGCGGGCGCAATCTGGTTCCTATTGCGACTTCTGATTCGCCGGCCACGCCGCCGGGCGACCATCACGCTTCTGGTGGTACTCATGTACATGCTGTTAACGCCCTGCGGGCCGCCTGTTGTGCGCGCTGCGCTGGGCACAGTGCTGGTCCTGATTTCCATGTTGCGGTCCCGACCGCCACGGATACTGAATATTCTGGCGATCACCGCCATTGTGGTGGTGATCTGGTCGCCGATGGAAGTGTTTGAGGCTCCATTCCAATTAAGTTTTTTAACCACGCTTGGGCTGATAGGTCTTGCCCCTCGCGTGTACCGCGGCCTGTTCGGCGGTTACCTGAGAAGGCAGGCTGAATTGGCCCGCGGAACAGCGACTATCAGCGCCGCAATTCGCCTGCACGTCTTGACATTTTTTCTAGGTGCATTCACCGCCAATTTGATCGGTTCGCTTATCGCGTTCCCGCTGGTTGCGCTGCATTACCATCAAATCAATCCTCTGGCTGTTATCAACGGCCTGCTGCTTCTGCCGCTGGTCACACTGGTTCTGGTTTTTGGGATGGTGGAGTTACTGGCAGGCCTTATCTCTCCCTCGCTGGCCCATTTTCTTGCGATTTTGGGTGACCCGTCGGTCCGCCTGTTGGCTTGGCTGGTAAAATATCTGGCCCATTTACCCGGCAGCAATATTGCGGTTCGGTCGCCACCGGGTCTGCTGGTCTGGCTATTTTTTATTCTGCTCATTATCTGGATTTTCCGTCGCCGGGTTTGCTTGTGCCGCGCGGATATTGCCGTTCTTTTTACCGCTTGGCTGGTCCTGCTTGTCGGCTGGTATGCGTGGTCACAGCCGCACCGTGCGATGCGGATTTTGGCACTTTCCGCCGGCAGCGGAAACGCATTGCTGGCCGAAACGCCAGGCGGGCGGGTAATTGTTCTTGCCGCCGGGACCCTTGGCTCGCCAAGCCGGTTGACCGGCGAGATCAATACCGCTCTGCGTTTGCGTGGTCTATCCAGCATTACGGCGGTCATCGCGCCGCAAATTGATTCTGCACACGCCGCCGCCCTGCCAGATATCCTGGCCCGCAACCGTATCGCACAGGCTTTTACCGATCGGCCGGATATGACCAGCTACCGGAACGCTTCGGGGACCGCCGGGGTCATTGAACTTGTGCAAAAATCTGGCCGTACACTGCGGCCATTATCCGCCGGAGATACGCTGAAAACAGCAGATGGTTGCACGATAGACATCCTGTTTCCGACCCGCAAGGTTCCGCCACGAAAATTGCGTGGCCTGGTCCTGCTGATTTCGTTTCATGGCCAGCATGTTCTGATTATCAGTCGCGCCCAGGGGCACGGTGCGGTTCTTGAGCATCTGCACATACGCAAGCATATTTGCGCGGTCATTCTGACCGGTTCAGGCAATTTGAACGCGGGCACCGCCTATTGGCTGCGAACTCTTGCGCCGCAACTGGTAATAACCTGCGGCGAAAATCGCCGGGCCATCCGCCATGATCGCCACCTGCTGCGTCAAACCGGAATACGGTTTTTGCAAACCGGCAAATGCGGCGCGGTAGATATTGCGATGACCGATAACGGTTTGCGCGTACCACTGTGCCGATAAATCATTACCTCACCCATATCATGGCTAATTGGCTTTACTTGGTCGTTCTTAATCACGCGCGCGTGCATGGCTGCGGATACCCCGCTTTTGGGGTGCGGTTAGTCACCGGCACCGACATACTATTTTCGCGAAAGCGGTAACAAGTATCTATTTTTCTTTTTCGCGAACGCTGGGCGGGTTGGCCGCACGTCGGATGCTGGTATTCTAATTTATCAAGCCTCTGGCCGGCAGTGCCTTCGCCGTCGTTCCGCCCTGTGTACATGAGGTGTCTGAATCCTTATAATAAAATGAGTAAAGTACGGTGTGGGACCCGGGGTTCCGCGCCGAATTTAGCCCAAACGCGAGTGAAATTCATCGCGAAACGGTTTTATGGGGACACTTAGCTAAAGTCACATGCTTTGAATGTCCGAATATGCTTGTGTAATCGGCCGTGTGGCACCAAATTGCCGGGGCTGCGGGGTCAGGTTTGACCATGGAAAAGTTGGCTTTGACAGAAAAAATGGCGTACTGTGATTGAATCCTTATCAAATCCTGAACTTCACCAGGCAACCGCGGGGCCGATTAGCCACGATGCCAAATGGTTCGTTCTGCACACAAAAAGCCGGCAGGAAAAGATGGTTTCTGAATTTCTTGCCGAAAACGAGATTCACCACGTATTACCGCTGGTTTCCAAGACCACTTACTGCGGACGGCGCAAGTTAAAAAGCGAACTGCCCCTGTTTCCTGGCTATGTATTTTTGAAAGGCACCGCCAACGACGCTTTTTCAGTTGATCGTACGCGGCGGATAGTTCGGATTATTACAGTCTTCGATCAGCTTCGCCTGGACAGTGAACTGCGAAGCCTGACATTGGCACTTGCGGCCGATAAAACCTTTGATCCCCATCCGTTCCTTGTAGTTGGAACGCGGGTTATGGTAAAATCAGGTCCAATGCGGGGCGTCCACGGTATAATTGAAAGCCGAGGGAACCTGCACCGTCTGGTGCTTCAGGTGGAAATACTTGGTCAGGCGGTAAGCATGGAAATTGAGGCAGGCCTTGTAGAGCTGGCCGAAGTTGCGGAGCAGGAAACCAAGGCGATGAAAATCCGGGCGGCGTAATCCGTCCGGTTGGGAGCAAGGGAGTCAGAAAAGCCACTCGCCGCGCCGAGCTGGGACTTTCTGCGCAAAATTTAGCGCAGTTGAGAATAGCGGAGCTTTTGCAAAAATCGGCTGACAAGCTGCCGAATTCGCTAAAAGTCAGGGTGCAATCAACCGCCGTCTTTTAGATTTTCATTCTTTTCAACCACTAATTAATTAAAACACGCTCATAGAACCGGCGCGAGCTGCGGAAATTACCGCCAAGCGGATTGCCATAGACGTACTATATTTGTGTGACCATGACAAACACAATGACCGTTCCAGATGCCAAGACAAAATCTTGGCCTCTCGCCAGAGCGACCCGCATCGCACCTCGGGACAGGCTGGGCTGGTGGAATCTGCTGGCGGCAGCCGGCATGATTACCGTAGCGGTATTTGTGCAATTGCCCGCCTGGAAAGACATTTACCATATTGCCATGAATGACCAGGATTCCAGCCACATCCTGCTGGTACCGCTGTTTTTTATTTGGCTGACATGGGTTCGGCGGCTTCGCTGGCGCGATTGCCGTCTGACCGGGCGCTGGTGGGGACCGCTGGTGATTGCTTGCGGGTTTCTTGTGAGCCATTTTGGCGTCAGGCACGGCATGGCGGTTTTCTGGCAATTTGGTTCATTACTTATGGCGTTTGGGGCGGGAATGGCGGCCTTGGGCACTGATGTTGTGAAGAAGTTCTTCCCGGCCATTCTGGTATTGCTTTTTCTGGTGCCCGTACCGGCAACGGTGCGGCAGGAAATTTCCGTTCCGCTGGAGCAGCTTTCCAGCCGCATCAGCCAGCAGGTGCTGGAAATTATTGGCGTACCGGTGGCGCGGGCCGGCAATGTGCTGATTGTCAATCATATTAAAGTGGAAGTCGCGGAAGCCTGTGATGGCCTGCGAATGGCGATCGCCCTTATGATTCTG
Source organism: Planctomycetota bacterium (assembly GCA_021852225.1). The sequence continues at coordinate 2,145 of JAJZOA010000361.1, read as the reverse complement.
GTGGCGACGTATGCCCTGGCGACGCCCATGAATCGCGTGGCGCGGGCTATTTTTATCATCAGCAGTCCGTTTGTGGCACTTTTCTGCAATATTGTGCGTCTGGTCCCCTCTGTGTGGGTTTTTGGCAACTATCCGCATGCGACTGCCGAATTATTTCACGATACCGCCGGCTGGTTGATGCTTCCGGTCGCATTTCTGCTATTCTGGAGCACATTGAAACTGCTGCGGTGGGCGGCAGTACCGGTTACGCCTTATGGGTTGGGATATGAGTAAACGTTCCGCAGAAAATGCGTCGGGCAGGTGCCGCGCCGTTTCCGGACGGGATCGCCTCTGGCGGGCCGCACCACTGATTCTGGCGCTGCTGCTGCTGTTGGCGATCAATGTTCGCGGCTATTTCCGGCCCGTTCCGCATGGGGCACGAAAATACCGGGCGCATGTCATGGCGATCGCCGCAAGCCTGCCGCATCATTTCGGCAATTGGCACGGCCGTGATGTTCCGTTGCCGCGATCTGCCGTTTCGCTGTTGCAGCCGACTGTTGATTTCTGCAGGGAGTTTACCAACAATCGGACCGGGCAAGCTGCAACCCTGATGATAATTGACTGTTCCGACACACGTAACCTGACGGGGCATTATCCCCCCAATTGCTATCCAGGCAATGGGTGGATTCTGGAAAAATCAACCGAGCGAATTTGGAAAATTGCCGGATACCGCATACCGGGAATGGAATACAAATTTCGTCGGGGAAGTTTTGATACAGAAACGCAAATTTATGTTGAGGACTTTTTCGTAATGCCGGATGGACGATTCCTGCCCACGGAACAGGAATTTATCCGTCATGCCGGTACTTTTAATGATCGATTTTTCGGTGCCGCGCAGTTGGAACTGACACTGCCCGGCAACATGCTTCCGACGGATCGGATGAAGGTTTTTTATCAGCTTCTAAAACCGAACTGGAAGCTGATTGATGCGATCCTACACGGAGTTTCCAATGATCACGCAAAATGATAATCCTCCAGCCTTGTGGCAGGGCGAACCAATGGTTGATTCATATGCCGCGACCTCCGGAATGACCAATGAACCGGCCGCCAATCCATTGCTGGTGGCGCACCAGTTACTGCGCGGCAGATATGTGAAGGCTTTAATCATCGGCCTGGTGCTGGCGGTGGTGGGCATAGTGGTGGGACTCAAGGCAATCAAGCCGATTTACACCAGCACGGCGGAAATCCGCATTCTGCCCTACCTGCCCAGAATTTTGTACACGACATCGGAAAACCAGGCGATGCCGATGTTCAGTGCCTATGTCGCCTCACAAACCGCGCTGATTCAAAGCCGCGACACCATTGACCTGGCCATGCAGGACCCGAAATGGGCATCGCTTAAGCGAGGCCTTACCCCGGACGCAAAAGAGGCCTTCGCCAAAAGCCTGAAAGTGGTACGTGTTCCGGGAAGTGAAATTATTACGATTGATTTTTCCGCCCTGAATCCGCAAGTCGCGGTGATTGGTGCCCACGCCATTGTGGAAGCCTATAACAAACTTTACGGCCAGGGCGATTACGTGACTCAGAACCTGCAGATGCGGGCCTTGCGCGACCGGCAAACGGTCCTGGAAAATGATCTTCAAAGCACCCTGACCCAGATCAGTGCGTTGTCCAGCCAGTATGGCGTCAATGGTTTGGGAGTGGTGTACAACTACAAACTGAATCTGATGACCAAAATTGACAGCCAATGGCAGCAGTCGCGCATCGCCCTGGCGAAGGTGGGCGCGGCGGCGGCAAGTGAAAAAGCCAATAAAAAGAAAGGCGTTAAGGCACCGCCGCCCGCCGAACTGACCGATTCCACACTGCAGCAAATGCATCTGCAGGCCATGGGCATTGCCCAGCACATTCATGCACTGAAACTGGAAGGGCTGGGAAAATACAATCACGAGGTTCTGACCGAGCAGGCGAAACTTGACTCGGTTCGGCAGGAAGAGGCTCTTTACCGTGCAAGCCTTAAGGGAAAAGTACCGGTTAATTTGTCCGGACCCACCACTGACGTTTCCGGAATGCCGGTTTCACTGGCTATGCTTAAAGCCAGCGAACATCAACTCGGTAAGCTGTATCAGACCGTCAAAGCTCAAACTCTGGAACTGCCAGTGACAAATC
>JAJZOA010000316.1 GCA_021852225.1 Planctomycetota bacterium | reverse complement strand
GAATTTGGGTGCGGCGTGCTTCATCAATATCTGGAAAAACTTGAGGACCGCGAATCCGTGATTGTCCGGCTTCGCCATGGTCTGGGAGCAACCAAGCCGCTGACACTTGAACAAATTGCCCGGCGCGTGGGACTTACCCGCGAACGCATACGCCAGATTGAAGCGGGTGCCCTTCGCAAACTTGCGGAGTTCATGCGCGGGCGCGAATATCTCATCGAAGGTGGAACCAGCAGTGTGAAGGGAACTATTCGGCAGGCTGCCGTCGCCTGAAGTCTGGCGGACAGTATAACCAATCACCGGGCAAACGGAATCACCGATCCCGGCGGCAGGTGATGATGGTTTATTTGAAGAAGACGAATTCGCACCAGCCGCCAGTTTTTCGGTCGCGGCCCATCCTGCCAATTGAGTCGCCAACTTGAAAGTATCGGTCCAAATTGACGTGTTTGCGTCCAGACTGAAATCCGGGTCACTGCATTTCGGCCATGAATTTGGGTGCGGCTGCTGCGAATATAGTTGCCGGTGACTTGCGCCGATGCCAGGCGGCTGGCAAGTTCGGTTTTAATTTCCTGACGGTTCCATGGGCCTAATTGAACATCAGGTGCCAAAAGCTGCATCAGATCATGCATGTTGGATTCCGCGGCGGCCTCTGCCAGCAGATTTTGGCGATCGACCAGTCTTTCTCGTGGCGTCACCACAATGTGGGCTACAGTTATCCACAGAGCCAGCAATACAAGAACCAGGTAGCCAGTACGCATAACTGGTCTTCGGCCGCTACTGTAGCCTATCCACAATGTCGCCACTCCCGGTAGCGCAATGGCTAGCCAGAAGAACGGCTGAAATTCAAACAATGGCCAAAGGGCCGTGGGAAAGTGATCGGGCAGACGAAAATACAATCGCGCGCTCCCATAAGGTTTCAGCTCGATGCCAGATCATCGGGATAGGGGCACCCGCGCGCGGCCAAATACGATCCATTGCCGGATTATATTTCAGTGATTCACGCCCAACTGGCTGGCAATTGCCGCCTGATTGCGCATGATGCTCATGTCCGGCTGCGGTATCGTTCGGCCGCTAAGGCCAAAATAGTTGGAATTCTGGGCATTTTGCGCCGGCTGGCGGGCGCAGCCGGCCAGAAGTGCTGTGGACAGTATCGTCGCAATGACCCAAAACCGTGCGAATGGATGTTTCATGATGAACCTCTTTTCCGCAAATAAATGATTCCGAATTATCCAAGGGCGGCCAAAACCGCTCCTCTGTCGGAACACCGGGATTATCATTGAGAATCGTCGCCGCGCCAATTGCCGCACGCAATTCGGTTGGCTCGCCACAATATGGCTACTTGCGGGAATGGCCATATTGTGGAGGTGGTCAAATCATTTTCAACGTCGACGACACAATCGGCTATTATTTTTCGGTCTTTTCCGGCAGAAGTTCCAGCACGGCGGAATTCATGCAATAGCGAAGATGGGTGGGCGCGGGGCCGTCGGGAAAAACGTGCCCCAGGTGGGCATCGCATTGGCCGCATCGAACTTCCGTGCGGACGGTAAAAAATGATCTGTCCTGATGTTCGCTGACGGCCGTATCGGAAATCGGCGCCCAAAAGCTTGGCCAACCAGTGCCGGAACAAAATTTTGTTTCAGATTTGAACAGCGGCTGGCCGCAGCAGGCACAGCGATAAAGTCCGGGCGTTTTGGTGTCCCAGTATTTTCCGGTGAAGGCCCGTTCGGTGCCAGCCTGTCTTGCCACTTTGAATTGTTCGGGTGTTAATACTTTTTGCCAGTCGGCGTCTGAGCGGCTTTTCCAGTGCTCAGCCGAGCAACCTTCGCCACTGGCTGCACAAGAATTGTGCCCCGGGGCGGCACTATTACCCTGATTTGTTGGAGAATTGGAGGTTTCCATGGCAAGTTCCCTTTCAATGTCAACCCTTTCACTTTAGGCGGCCCAGGCCGATTTTGCCACCATCGGGTATTTGAACCTCTTCATCTGCTGGAAATGAGTAGCCTTTCTAAATTCCAATGTTTCTGTATGCCACCGCGGACCGCCAATGCGCTGGCCGCCACGGATGGCGACTGGCATGTTATTCAGCCGTTGCTTTGACGCTGGGAGTGCGATATTGTCGATATATGGGTAAAGGGCAGCAACGAGGTCGGGGGGCAACCTGGTCCGTGGCTGAACTGATAGCCTGCCACGGCCTGTATGGTGGTGGTTCGGGTGTGCCGCGTGGCCCGATTTATGACACGCGGTCAGGGGTAGATGCAGTGATGGCAGATGCCAAATCGGCTGTGAAGTATTTCGTTCTGGACACCAGCGTTCTGCTTCACAATCCAAATTCCCTATTTTCTTTTGACGATAATCAGGTCGTCATTCCTTTTGACGTTTTAGAAGAGTTGGATAAATTCAAAAAAGACTCCAATGATGTTGGCCGTAATGCCCGCATGGTGATCCGCCATCTGGACCAATTGCGTGAAAAAGGCCGGTTGGCCAAGGGAGTTCATTGGAACGGGCATAACGGCTGCATTCGCGTGGATATGGACTCTGGCCGGGTTCCGGGGCTTAACGATTCTGTTCCGGACAACCGCATTATTGCATCAGCGTGGCGGCTGAAGCAGGCTGGCAAGACTGTGATTTTCATCAGCAAGGATATTAATGCCCGCATTAAATCTGACGCGTTGGGGCTTGATACCCAGGATTTTGAATCGCAAAAAGTAGATTACGAAACCTTGTATTCCGGCTACCGGGAATTATCGGTGGCGGGGGCGGTAATTGACCGCCTGTATTCGGAAAAGCGGCTGGACATAACCGACCCGGCTTTGGCTGCGCTGAATCCGCGGTTGAATCCAAATGAATATGTTCTTTTGAAAAACAGCGCCGACCCCAGCCAGACTGGTTTGGGACGGTTTGTGTCGGCTCTTCATGCGGTGCTGCCGCTGACGCGCACAAAAAAGGCCTGCTTCGGCATACTGCCGCGAAACCTTCAGCAGATTATGGCGCTGGACCTTCTTCTGGATGACGATATTCAGATGGTTACACTAATGGGAACTGCCGGTACCGGTAAAACACTGCTGGCATTGGCCGCGGGCATGACCAAATGCTTCAATGACCAGCGTTACGAACGCCTGCTGGTGGCACGGCCAATTATGCCGCTTGGGCGGGACATCGGCTTCCTGCCGGGCAGCAAAGATGAAAAAATGGCCGCCTGGATGCAGCCTATTTTTGACAATCTGGAATTTCTTTTGACCGACCGTCGCGTGCACAGTGCGGAAAGCGCGAACACTGAAGCCAAGCTTAAGGCTCTTATAGAAGGCGGAAAGGTCGTTCTGGAAGCCCTGACCTATATCCGGGGGCGAAGCATTCCGCATCAGTTCATGATTGTGGATGAAGCTCAGAATCTGACCCCGCATGAAATTAAAACAATTGCCAGCCGGGTCGGCGAAGGAACCAAAATCGTGCTGACCGGAGATGCCGAACAGATTGATAATCCGTACCTGGACGCCAATTCCAATGGTCTATCCTTTACCATTGAAAAATTGAAAAATTCCGACCTGGTTGGCCATGTCACCCTGGAACGGCCAGAGCGCAGCAGTCTGGCCAGCCTCGTGGTAAAAGAACTATAAACGCAGAAATCTAAGCGCCCAAAACCCGGAAAGTCGGGTCTTGGGATTTAATCTGATCGCGTTGCGGGCTTTTACCCTTTTGGCAAACTCCAGGTGCTGACGAACTGGTATATCCCTGATTGCAAATGCAATTCCACTTTTTGCTTGTGCACGGCCGCAACGTGAACGCCGATAGTCCGGGCAATATCTTTTCCGCTTTCGGTAACATCCCCGGGCTTTTCTGCAGGTAAAAACAGCCGGGCCGTCGTGTTCACGGGAATTTCCACATCCACGGTCAGGCTGCCGTGGCGCAACTTCCAGCCGCAGACGATTTTTCCACTGATCGAATCATATTCCGCCCGCGCCCAGTTAAGCCCGCGGCCCGGCGTGGGCCGCAGCACAATATGCCTGTAGCCGACAGATCCAGGCTGAATACCCGCCACGTTTTGATAAAGATACTGGCCCACGGCGCCAAAGGCATAATGGTTAAATGAATTCATTCCAATGGAAGCGAAGCCCTGCGATTTACTCCAGCCGTTCCAACGTTCCCACATGGTGGTAGACCCGCCCGTCTTCACCTGATAAAGCCAGGACGGAAGCGATGTCTGGAAAAGCAGTTTGTACGCTACATCATCGCGTCCCGCCAGATTCAGCGCCGGCAAAAGTCTTGGAGTTCCGATAAACCCGGTAGCCAGATGCCAGCCGCGCCGCTGAATGTCGTTCACAAATTGTTGTGTCATTTTGTCGCGCATGTCCTTGGGTACCAGACCCATGGTAAACGCCAGCGCAAAGCCAGTCTGGCTGCTGTTGGCAATCGTGCCATCCGGGCGGATGAGCTTGCGGGCGAATGCGGTTTTTAACCCATCACACAAAGCACGGAAGCCCTGCGCGTCTTCAGACTTTCCGATAGCCGCGGCCATTTCCGCCATGATGTCTGTCAGCATGGCATAATATGCCGTGCCAATGACTTCCATGCTTGCACCGCCACCCATGTTCAGCCAGTCGCCGAATCCCTGGGCGGTCATAATATTGTTGCGTGTCAGGCTCGCAGGATATTTAAAATAGCGTTTCATTGCGTTGTAGTGCCGCTCAATAATGCGAGTGTCACCAAAAGTTTTGAATATCTGATGCGTGCAGATAAGCGCCGCATCGCCCCAGGCTGTCACGCCGTCGTGCCCCCAGACGGCGGGTGCCACATCTGCAAATGATCCGTTGGAGGACTGTGAATCCTGACAAAGTGTGACCAGCCAACTGGTGAAAAACGCCGCCACGTCAAAGTTTATTGCGCCAGTCGGAATAAAAAACTGTGTGTCACCAGTCCAACCCAACCGCTCATCCCGTTGGGGACAGTCGGTTGGAATGGAAACATGGTTGCCGCGCTGTGACCAGACAATATTTTGATACAATTGGTTAATCGCCGGACTGGAACAGGTAAAATGTCCGGTTCGACGGAAATCACTGTGAATCACAACACCGGTCAGATCGGCTAATTCCGGCTGGTAATCCAGCCCGCGCACTTCCACATAGCGAAAGCCGTGGAAAGTGAATGTGGGTTCCAGCAGTTCATCGCCATCTCCCTTGAGGAAATAAATATCGGTGGCCATCGCGCCCCGCAAATTTGACGTGTAAACCGTCCCATCGGGATTTTTCATTTCCCCATGGCGTACCACAATCTTCTGGCCAGCCCGACCGCGCACCTTCAGGCGTACCCAGCCGACCATGTTTTGTCCCAGGTCATACGTATGCAGGCCGGGGCGCGGCTCAGTAAGTACGCGTGGCGAAACGGTGCGGGAAATACGCACTGGTTCATCGGGAAGCGCCTCTATGGCTGGATTGGGGCCGGTGGCTTCTTCGCCCATCGGTCCGTAGGTGGCCCGCAGAACCCGGAGTGTTTTATTAGCCTGACCGATAGCCAGATTCTGGTTTTCCGGCACGTCCAGTACAAAGGATTTATCGCCGATTGAAAAACGGATGTGAAGCATTTTGACTTTATTCAATGCCGGATCACGCCCGAAAAGGCTGTTGGAAACTGTCAGAAATAATTGATTATGGTGAATGGCTTTGCGCAGGGTTTCTGTCACATCCATCGGTGCCCCCGCAGTACTGGGCGCCAGACCCGAATTTACAAAAGACCAGCCCCTGGCGGTGAAGCCGGGCTGATCCCACGCCCCTGGATTCAGTCGCAGGTCCGTGCAGCAGCCGACATAAATATCATTATATCGAACCGGCCCATAACCGCCTTTCCACGTTTCATCTGTGTAAATATGTTGTGTACTTCCATCCGTCAGTTCCAGTTCCAGTTGTGCCGAAAACCGCGGCAGCCCGCCGTAATGCCGCCTTCCGAAAGATGCGACGTTTCCCGCAAACCAGCCGTCGCCCAAAATTGCACCAATCGCGTTGTGTCCTTCCTTAAGAGCTTCGGTGACATCATAAGTATTGTAATAAACGCGTTTGTGGTAATCCGTCCACCCCGGTGTCAGGTAATCCTCACCGACCGGGCGGCCGTTAATGCGGGCCTTATAGAGCCCCAGCGCCGTGGCATAAAGTGTCGCCCGCCGAACCGGCGCATCCAGATAAAATTCCTTCTGCAAATAGCGTGCCGGAGAATAACTGAATCCCGCCTGACATGGGGTCTGCCACAGAGGAGCGTTCATTTCTTCGGCGTCCGTCCAGCCTGAATCATTAAAATTCGCCTGCTGCCAGTCTGCCGGTGCTGAAAGTGACGTTTTCCATTTATTGCTGATGGGAATAATCAGCGGGTCTCCCTCGATAAATTCCACCACAAGACGACCGACCGCGCTCGGCGGATAGCCATCTTGTTGCGTGATTTGAATCGTCGCAATATTCCAGCCCGGCTGGACCAAAGTGGTCATTTCCAACAGAGCGGCAAGCTCCCAGCGGAATGCGTGGCCAGCGACTTTTCCATTCATTGATATTTCCGCCGTATCGTCACACGTCGCAAGAAAGGTGGCGCGGCGGATCGGTCGCCCGCCGGGAATGGAAAAGCGGTGTCGGAAATACACAGGCGGCGTGGAATGACCGGTGTTGGCCGCCTCGGCAGGTTGCCATGTAATATTATTGAACTTCCACAAATTCTCGGGGACCCGCGTCCATTTCAGGCCGCCAAATTGAATCAGCGGCGCATCCGCCGCGTCGCGGGTGCCAATAGCATCGAGTTTGTCCAGGCCAATCCAATGAGCCTTCCAATCCGATTTTTTCAGCAGACCCATAGTCCAATGCGCCGGTTGGCTCCATGGTCCGGGAAGACCGGCCTGATTGAAGAGCCGCACCTTCCACCAGCATTGCATTCGCGATTCCATGGCCTTGCCGGCGTACGCAATTTGACTGACAGCGTCGGAAAGGACTTTTCCCGTCGCCCACAGGTCGCCGTGGCCGGCCGCCAGGGATTCCGGCGTACTTGCCACCAGTATTTCATAAGCGCTTTGAATCTGGCCGCGAATTTCCGGCTGCGGCGATTCCGGCAGCCAGCTGAGTCGGGGCGCCACTTCACCAATTCCAAGGGGATTTGTGCGGTATTCACATCGCAGATTCGTTGCCATAAGCAATGGCGTATTCGCGGGCGCAGCGGCCCGGACCGTGACGGCCGCCGCGGTTGCGGCCAGAATTCCCAGACCGATTATTTCGCGCCGATTCATCTGGCCATGCGGAGTCGGCTCGTGGACAACACCTGATGGATGACTCAACTGTTCCTCGTGCATTATCGATACCTCAAAACCAGTAGGGGCCAGCTGGATGTTCGCTTCCCATGACCGGTTAAGTGTAAACCGCCGCTGACCAAATTGCACCTGTTATTTCTTACGATGGACAGGAAGGTGAGGTTTGCCTGGCCGAAAAATTCACAGTCGCTGCCATGGATTAGCCGACGCGGGGAGGTGAGTTCCGCTGGATTTGCCGCCGCGGCAAATGGTGATGCAGGGCATGGGCGCAAGAAATCGGCTACGATTTCCAGATGGAGTTGTTTTGCAGGAGTGTTTCCGTTCCATGCTTCATGATGTGCCTATAGACCGTTATGCCTATCCGGTTGTATCTCCGGATGCCGTACCAACTGCCGCGTCAAGCGAAGCTAGCAAGCGGAAATCCGGGTTCCGGATTCTGATCGCAACCTTCGGCTCACTGGGTGATTTGCATCCCTATATGGCCCTTGGCTTGGGCCTGCGGGCGCGCGGCTATCAGGTCAGCATTGCAACGCTGGGCGCTTATCGACAAAAAGTCGAGGCGGTTGGTCTGGGGTTTTACGCGGTTCGACCCGATCTTTCCGATTTTGGCGCAGATCCGGATATGATTAAAAAGGCCATGGACCTTCGCACCGGCACGCGATATTTGCTTGAAAATATGATCCTTCCACATCTGCAGGCCAGCTATCAGGACCTGCTGGCGGCCAGTTATCAGTCGGATTTTTTAATCAGTCATCCAGCTACATTTGCCGTTCCGATTATTGCCACACAACGCGGCCTTCCCTGGGCAGCCAGCAGTCTGGCACCGCTCAGCCTGGCCTCATGCTATGATCCGCCGCTCATCTCTTCAGCCCTGTGGCTGCGTTATTTCCAGGCACTCGGACCAATGGCCAACCGCCTTTTGCTGGCACTGTTTCGCCAACAGTCGAAATCCTGGATAAGGCCGATTGCAACTTTGCGTCGGCTGGCCGGTGTGGAAACGGTTCTGGGCCATCCATTTTTTGAAGGGCAATTTTCACCACTTCTGAATCTGGCTCTGTTTTCGCCGCTATTCGGGCCGCCGCAACCGGACTGGCCTGCCCACACGTTGGCGACGGGATTTCAATTTATGCATTCGGATCCGCAATCAACGCCTTTGGAACCGGCGATGGAAGATTTTCTGGCCAAAGGCGATCCGCCAATTGTTTTTACGCTTGGCTCGACCGCGGTCATGACGCCGGGCAATTTTTATTTCATTGCGGCCGAGGCCACTCGCCAAATCGGACGAAGAGCCGTCTTGTTGGCCGGTCCGGCGGCAGACAAATTCCAATCGGGCTTCGACAATGTGTTTGCCTGCGCATACGCTCCTCATGCGGCTGTTTTTCGCCGTGCGGCGGTTGTGGTGCATCAGGGGGGCGTCGGTACCACCGCCGAGGCGTTGCGTTCGTCCAAGCCTATGCTGGTGGTGCCTTTCAGTCATGACCAGCCGGACAATGGCCGTCGCATTTGCCGTTTGGGTTCCGGGATGATGCTGCCGCGGCACCAATTTACAACCAAGGCGGTAGCGGCATGTCTGGAAAAACTGCTCAATTCTTCTGCCATGGCGTCCCGCGCTGTGCAAATCGGCAACGCAATTCATCAGGAAAACGGCGTTCAGACCGCCTGCGATGCCATAGAAAAGATTTTTCAGGCGGCATAAGCCGTCGTCATCGGACCGGGAATGCTGCGGAATCTGCTAAATTGCCGAATCGGGATTCGGCGTGGATTTCATTCGCTCCCGCAATACCACTATTTCGCGTTCGGCCATGGCTTTCTGATCTGGATCATGGAGCTTTTCGGCGGCGTTTTTGAATAAATCCATTGCCCGTTCAGGGCGATACAGATATCGGGCGTAAATCAGGCCCAGCATAAGCGCCACTTGGTCGCTGCCGGCCGCAGTGGGATATTTTTTCAGGTAGTCTTCGTATCCGTCGGCAGCCTGGGCATACAATCCCTCTGCCATCAACTGGTTGCTGACATCCAGTTGAGCCTCGGCCGGAAGGCAGTACATCGGGGCAAGCTGCCGTAATTCAAGGTATTGTCTAGCTGCCTCTGCCATGCGATGTTCGCGCCGCAACGATAGAATCGTTTCCTTAAGTTCGCTGATGCGAGGGTCGGCCGGTACAGGTGTAGCGGCGGGCGTAATCGGAATTCCCATGACCACCGGTCCACGGGTTGTGGTGCTCCGGCCACTGCCGAATGGATCATATCCTTTGGCCACCAGTTGGCGATATACATGGCGTCTTCGCCAGCGATTAATCAGTGCCAGCAGGTCATAGTGGTCCCGTTCCACCAGGCGGGTCAGGAGTAAAAAGATGCCAATTATAAAACCGGTGCAATATCCGGTCAGATGAGCATAATGGGCGACATCTCCGCCGCCGGAATAAACGCCGTACAAGTCGAAAGTCACAATTTCAAACAGCAGAAAAAAAGCGCTCGGAACTTCAAAGATAAAGTAAAAAAACCAGATGCGGATATTCGTAAGCGGGGCGAGCACCAGAAACAATCCAGCCACCGCGGCAATGGATCCGGATGCCCCAAGGGTTGGTGCGTTGGAGGTCAGTATCTGCCCACATCCGGCGAGCACACCGCCTGCCAGAAAGAACAGAAGATAGGGCAGATGCCCAAGTTTTTCATTGACCTGATTTCCGAATACCCACAGAAATATCATATTTCCGCCGATATGCAGAATGCTCTCATGCATGAACTGGTAGGTAATAAACTGATAAAGATGCAGATTTTCCGGATTCAGCATGAACCGGGCCCAGCCCGGCAGCATGACCGCAGGAATTCGCAAAAGGGTGTCTGTCTTGTGACTGATAACGAAGATGACCACGCACGCCGCAATAAGCGCCCAATTCATTAATGGAGTGCGGCGTTGCGGGGCATCAGTGCCGATTGGAATCATCTGGACCTCATGATTATCGTGGGGCGGTTCGCATTTCATGCGTTTGGCCGCCATTGTTCCGCCTGATTGTGCCAATGCCGGGCAAATCGTCGGCGTGCGTTTGCCGCCGATTGCGGCCCGCCATTTATTATGCCGCCGGATCAGGTTTCCAGGCTGCGGGACGCCCGCCCCTAAGCGCACGTCG